>CAJYOV010000400.1 GCA_913776405.1 Pseudobdellovibrionaceae bacterium | reverse complement strand
CCCGATCGTTCGATCTCGAGCTGCATCGAGTTCTTCTTCGCGTCAGCAGCCACAAAAACTTCGGTTTTGAGAACAGCCATGCTGGTGATTGGTGCGCCATTCACTTTTAGAAGAGCGTCGCCAATCTGTACATTGGTGCGAGATTTATTATTCAGATTTTCAACAACGAATTTTTCGCCCTCTTTTTTCGGCACCGTCAACGTCAGGCCTAAAGATCGATTTGCCGAGGTTTTCGAGCAGTAACCTTGCCACGAATTTCCGCCTGCAGATGCAAAGTTGAAGTATTCAAAGCCTCGCTTTAGACAGGTCTCACCGACGGCCCGAACGGCATAGTTCGCTTTGAAGTTTTCAGACTCAGACGCCGGCAACCGAACTTCAATTGTAAACATCGCTGGCAGCTTCGACTCAGTAACGGTGTAACCTTCAGCCGGATTTTCTTGGAAGCTTGGAATTGATGTGCACGAGCTGAACGCAATCGCGCAGACCGTTAACGTTGAAAGAAGCCCTGCTGTTACCATCTTCGATTCACGCATGCCAAACCTCCCGATCAGAGTTTGAATCTTCCCACGGACACTGTCACGCCTGCCAGCTTCACGAGCCTGAGCTTCGACATAGGGCTAGGTCCTCTAAGACCAATTCAGTAAAATTCGCAGATCTGAGATCTGCTTGCTTTCGATTTCTCTTTGCGGATCGAGCGCACGAACTTTCCGCTTGAAGGATCAATGTCGAAATAAAGTCGCACACCACGTTTAGCACTGTTGGGTTCGGTTTCAGCCAAGAGATAACGGCCGCTGTTCACAAGCGACCACTGAACCGACGTTGATGTGCCTGGAAACTCGAAAGCAGACGATGCAGGTGCTGTAAGCAAGACGAAGACGAAACCGAGCGAGAACGTCTTCATTGAGAAAGCATCGCGTCTTTGTTGCGATCGGAGCAAGCGCTTTTGACAGGATCGTCACGGGACTCGTGTGGCATCTCGACCTATAACGAGCGCGGTTTCACCCTTTCGCAGGATGCAGAGGACTTAAATCATGCCGCGTTTCAAATTCGCGTTTGCGATCTATTCGTTGCTCTTTACGGCTTTCTTCACTCAAACGGCTTTTGCTTCGGGCTACTACGCCTACATTCGCACGAAAGTTCTTCCTTTCGTTCAGGCGAACCTCAAGCATCAGCGGGTGAAGTCGTTCGACGGTGTCGAGTTGAATTACGCACTTCTGCAGGTGCCGAACAGTAAAGGCACCATCTTTTTATCTCCGGGTCGCTCTGAATCGATCGTCAGTCAATCTGAGCTCATCTACGAATTTGCTCAAGCCGGATATTCGGTTGCGGCGATTGATCATCGCGGCCAAGGGTTCTCGCAACGCCTTCTCAAGTCAGATGCCGGTCACGTGGCTCACTTTATCGACTACGTAAAAGACTTCAAAACGTTTGCAACTCAAGTCGTGCAGCAGCGCCTGCCAAAGCCATATTTCTTGGTCGGTCACTCGATGGGTGCCGCGATCGGCACCCACTTCGCAATCATGAATCCCACTTTCTTCTCGCGTCTCATAGTCGCGGCTCCGATGTATCAGATCTCGAGTCGCGACATCGTCAGTGACGCGATCTATGGGGCCGCGAGAGCCCTGACGCTCTTGGGGCGTGGCGATTTATTGGCGCCCTCACAAAAGCCTTACAGTTTCGATGTCCAATTCAATGGCAATATTGTGACGCACAGTTTAGAGAGATTTAAATTCGACGTTTGGCTGACGAAGAAAAATCCAACGACCGCAGTGGGTGGACCTACGACGAACTGGGTGCTTGAAGCTTCGAAAGAAACAGCCTGGATCAAAGCAAATGCGTCGAAAATTCAGACCCCACTCTTAATCATCCAGGCGGGCGCTGATTCCGTGGTCAGCAACCGCATACAAGCTCAAGTCTGCTCAGTTGCTCGTGACTGCATCTTGTTCATCGTCCCGGATGCTTTCCATAGCATTTTTGCTGAGTCCGACCTTTACAGAAAGCCCGCTGTCGACCGGGCTCTTGAATTCATGAACGCCGATTTGAGCCCGAGACTCTGAGTCACCTCGGTTCAGCGCGCTTAACTCGAATCGGAGTTCGTAGTTCGGAGTTCTCCTCGCACTCACCCTCCATGAGCGAATTCGCTGTCATTCTTTGGAGCGCGTGATACAAGGTTGGGCAATGTCTAATTCATTTCGCAGTGACTCGCGTTTTAGCACATTCGATGCGACAGGTTGCGAACACGAGCCGATCCGGACCCCCGGCTCGATTCAGTCACACGGTCTTCTCTTTGCGGTAAAGATTCCCGACCTTACGGTCCTTCAGGTAAGTGCCAACGTTTACGAACTTCTCGGCCTTCACCCCGATGAAATACTTCATCAGAATCTCGGCGAAATCTTAGATATCAAGGCGATCAGGACAGCGTTAAATCGCTTGAGCGATCATCAGCCGCGCCTTTTGAACCCGATCCCTCTAGATGTGAAAAGTCGCAACGGCAACATGCAGTACGACGGCATTCTTCATCGCAGTGGCCGCACTCTCATCGTCGAGCTTGAGCCGCACCTCGAAGACAACGCGGGTCTCAGCGGCTTCTACGATTCCGTTCGCAACACGAGTGCATCCGTTGTCGCCGCCGATACGATCGAAGACTTGCTCCGCATTGCTTGTGACGAGCTACGATCTTTAACAGGCTACGCGCGTGTTCTTGCCTATCAGTTCGACGAAGACTGGAACGGCCAAGTCATCGCTGAGTCGAAGAATGAAATTACTGCGAGCTTGATGAACCATCACTTT
>CAJYOV010000399.1 GCA_913776405.1 Pseudobdellovibrionaceae bacterium | reverse complement strand
CCCGTCGATCGCGCCGAACTACTGGCCGTGATTCGCGCGGTCCGAAAAATGATGGGCAAGTAAACCAATTGACCAAACTTTCGTTGAAGCCGCTCGCGTACGCGCCGAGATCGGCCGAAGTAAGTACAACACGGGCCTCTTGAGCTTTGAAGAGTGGGAAATCATCGAAAGCGATCTCGTCACTCGTGAGAAGGCGGCCCTAGCGAGTCAAAACAACAGAGTCTCTGCGGAAGCGACCTGGGAACAAAGTCAAGGACGCGGGGTGATTCCGTGAAACCGAAGAAGAAATCAAAAACGCTCTGGATTCTGACAGCGATTGTCGTCGTAGCTATCGCACTAACGGCGTGGTTGAGCTCGCGCACAAACTCGCCTCAACAGGCTTATCGAACTGCAGCAGCCGAGCGGCAGACGATCGCAATCACCGTCTTGAGTACGGGTGTCGTGCAGCCAGAAACTCGTGTCGACGTCAAACCCTCGATCGCCGGTCGCGCCGAAGATGTGCTTGTCAAAGAAGGCGACCGCGTGAAAAAGGGTCAGACGCTTCTTTGGATGAGCTCGACAGAGCGAGCCGCCCTGATTGATGCCGCTCGCGCGAAGGGCCCCGAAGAAGAAAAGAAATGGGAAGAGCTCTATCGACCCGTCCCTGTCGTTGCACCGATCACCGGTACGATCATTCTTCGCAGCATCGAGCCCGGTCAGTCGTTTGCAACGACGGACGCGATCTTGGCTATGTCGGATCGTTTAACGGTTCAAGCCCAGGTCGACGAAACCGACATCGCGCAAATTCAGAAAGCTCAGCCGGCGACGATTGTGCTCGACGCTTACCCGAATGAAAAAATCGAAGGCCGTGTTGAGAAGATCGCATACGAGGCCACGACGACGAACAACGTGACGAATTACAACGTCATCGTCGTCCCTGCGAAGACGCCCGATTTCATGCGAAGTGGAATGACCGCGAACGTGACATTTGAGATTCGCAAGAAAGAAAACGTGATCACGATTCCAACCGAGGCCATCAAATCGCGAGACGGTCAAAACACAGTCACTGTGCCGAATCCAAACGGATCGGCGAAAGATGCGCCTGTCACAAAACCTGTACAGATCGGGCTCTCTGACGGCAAACGAACTGAAATCACGTCTGGCCTTAGCGCTGGCGACGCCGTCTTGATCGGCGTCGCCTCTTTAGATGCTGCGAACTCTGGAACGAACCCGTTCATGCCGTCGAGACAACGTCGCTCCGGTGGTGGCAACTCCGGCGGCCCAAGGCCTTAATATGTTGGAAATTAAAGACGTCAAAAAGACCTATCAGATGGGTGATACGACCGTACACGCCCTGAATGGCGTTTCGCTAACGATTGAGGACGGTGATTTCGTTGCCATCATGGGCCCGTCGGGCTCGGGTAAGTCGACACTCATGCATCTCTTAGGTCTCCTCGACGTCCCGACCGAAGGCTCTTATAAAATCAATGGTCGCGAAGTCGCGTACCTTGACGAGAATGACTTAGCCGTCCTTCGCCGAAGTGAAATCGGTTTCATCTTCCAGCAGTTCAATTTGCTCCCTCGACAAACGGCGCTCGAGAATGTGGCGATGCCGCATCTCTACTCGCAACAACAGGCCGACTTCGCCTACGCACAAGAAGTTTTAGAAAGCGTGGGCCTTGGAACTCGTCTCGAGCACAAAACGAATGAGCTTTCAGGAGGTCAACAACAGCGCGTTGCGATCGCGCGATCGCTCATCAATCGGCCACGCATCATCTTGGCCGACGAGCCCACCGGTAACCTCGATTCGCAGAGCGAAACCGAAATCATGGCGATCCTCAAAAAGCTGAATGCCGAAGGCATTACGGTGATCGTCGTCACTCATGAAGACGAAATCGGCGAACAAGCGAAGCGACGTATTCGGATGCGAGATGGTCGTGTTCAGAGCGACGAGCGCCTTGATGAAAAGCCGCATGTTAGACTTGAGAACAGAGCGACCGGTGATGAAGTGCCGCAAAAGATCGGCTTGCGACAGGCAATCGAACACGTGCGGCAAGGTTTCAAGACGCTTGCCTCGAACAAGATTCGCACGGGCCTCTCGATGCTTGGGATCTTGATCGGCGTTGCCGCCGTAGTCGCCATGCTTGCGATTGGAAGTGGCGCACAAGAGTCGATCAAAGGCCAGCTGTCGTCTTTAGGCTCGAACCTTTTGACCTTGCGTGCACAGAACGCACGCGCTGCTGGCGGTGTCGCGCAAGAAAGCGGCGCGCGTATTCGCATCGGGCCCGAAGACACTAAGGCCATTGCGGCTCAAATTCAGAATGTGCGCGCCGTCACTTCAACCGTACAAACGCGGGCTCAGGTCGTGTTCGGTGCGAAAAACTGGAACACGCAGGTCACTGGGGCTTCGCCGGACTATGAATCGATCCATGCGTCGACGCCCCAGACAGGCCGATTCTTCACCGCTGAAGAAAACCAAGCGCGAGCGAGAGTGGCTTTGCTTGGCACAACGGTCGTGCGGGAACTCTTCGGTGATCGAAGCCCGATCGGCGAGATGATCAAAGTGAATCGGATCAACTTTCAAGTGATCGGCGTGTTGCCTGCAAAAGGTGTTTCGGGCCCTCGCGATCAAGACGACGTCATTCTCGTCCCGCTTCTCACCGGCATGTATCGCCTCATGGGTAAAACAACCGTCGATGCCATCGAAATTGAGATGCAGCCGGACTCCGATATGGATCTCGCGCAAGACGAAATCGTCTCGCTAATGGAACAACGGCACAAGGTCGCAGCATCACTTCAAGGGCAAGCCTTCAACGTTTTTAACATGGCCGAAATTCAGAGAATGATCTCCGCGACATCGCAGACGATGTCGCTGCTTCTCGCGTCGATCGCGGCCATCTCGCTTCTCGTAGGTGGCGTCGGCATCATGAACATCATGCTGGTTTCGGTGACCGAGCGAACACGCGAAGTGGGTTTGAGAAAAGCCGTCGGCGCGCGACCGGCTGATATTCTTTTTCAATTTTTAGTGGAGTCTATTGTTGTCAGCGCGATCGGCGGGAGCATCGGCATTTTCATTGGCTGGCTGATGACCGTTTTGGTGTCAAAGGCGTTGGGCTGGGCCACGCACGTCTCGGTCGCGAGTGTGGTGCTCTCATTTTGTTTTTCAGCGGGAGTCGGAATCGTCTTCGGAATTTACCCTGCTAAAAAAGCTTCGAAGCTCAATCCGATCGAAGCGCTCAGATACGACTAACCGCGATTCAAAACCTGAAGGATCGATTGAATTAAACCGTTGGCTTTGATTGGCTTCGAGACGTGGTCATTACAACCGGCCGCCTTCGACTTCGCGACTTCTTCTGGCATCGCGTGTGCTGTTAACGCGATCACCGGAATCTTCGAGCCCGTCTCGCGGATCTTGCGAGTCGCTGTCAAACCGTCCATCACAGGCATTTGCACATCCATGAGGACCACGTCGAAGACGTCAGACGCTACGCGAGCAACGGCCTCTGCGCCGTTTTCTACGATATGGACTTCGGCCCCCGCTGACTCGAGCACGATACGGAAAAGGTCTTGATTGTCCAACACGTCTTCAGCGACCAGGAGCTTAACGCCGCCGAGCGGAAGATCTTTAGATGTTGGAGCCGCTTTAGCGGTTTTGTCGCTTGCCATCGAACTTTCACCTAGGCCCGGAAACGAAACGATAAAAGTACTGCCTACTTCTTTCCGGCTCGCTTTCAAAGTTAAATCTCCACCAAGAAGCTCAGCAATACGTTTCGACAAAACAAGACCGATGCCTGTGCCGCCCATGGATCTTGAGCGCGCCGTCTCGACTTGGCTAAACGGCTGGAAGAGATCGTCTTGTTTGTCGTCGTCAATACCGATGCCGGTATCGAGAACCTCTAACGAAAGCTGATCCCCACTTCTACGCGCATGCAGTTGCACGGTTCCAGCATCCGTAAACTTGATCGCGTTTGAGATCAGATTCTCCAAGATCTGTTGAAGACGTAAGTCATTCGACTGAATCAGTTGAGGAATCGAATCGTCGACGTAGCTTTCGAACACCAAATTTTTTGATTCTGCGGCCGATCGATATTTTTTCATGACCGTCGCGACCGTCGCCCGAACGTCGACATCCCCAACCTTGAGATTCAGACTTCCCGCTTCGATGTTTGCGAGATCGAGTAAGTCTTCGATTAAACGAAGAAGCTGATTTCCGCTGCGTTCGATGCGGCCGAGGTAATCGTTGCGAAGTGCGTCCGAGATCGCGGGTCGTTTCAAAATGTCGGCGAATCCGAGAATCACCGTAAGTGGCGTTCGCATCTCGTGCGACATGTTTGCGAGGAAGGCTGCCTTCGCGATTTGCGCGGCACCCGTCTCGAGATCGCCGGCCTTCAGGTCGTAGCCGAGCGAAGATTGCGGTTGGGAGGATTTATCAGAACTCATTTCTGCTTTTCCTCTTTTTTTGAAGTCGTAGCTGAAGTTGTGTCGAGGGTCACGCTGTCTTCGAGTTTTGGGTCGAGCGCCTTGAAGAACGCGTTTTTCACGACGCTTCCAACCGTCGCCCAGGAATCGATTTCGAGTTCGTCACGAGACCCTCTAAGCGGGATCCTCGCCGCGAATTGATCGCGCTTTTGATTCTGGAAAAGTTCCATCGTGCCTGCGATCAAACCTTCCCAAATCAGTTGAACCGGATTTCCGCCGCTTTCTTTAAAATCTTTGGAGAGATCCAAAACCTTTACGTTCTTCAGAATCGCTTTCGAATAGCCGCGGTATTTGTCGGTCGATGCAGCTAGTTCTGTCGTGATCTGCACGGTTCCGTCTTCAAAATCGAAAGCGGCATACGCTTTCGTGAAGTCGTTCAATTCTTTTAGGCTAAGATTCTTGATGCCTGCGTTGATGTCGGCCTCGAAAGGAATGCTAAGAGCATTCAGTTTGACGTCGGCTTTAACCCGACCGGACTTCAGAAAGCCACCCGAGAGTCTTGCGCTAGACGGAAGGCGCTCTTTTGAGTTGACCGCGTTCGAGATGTTGTCGGCTTCAAGATCGAGGTCTCTGAAGTAGATGTTGATTTTAGGATCGGCCGTCAGGTCTTTGTAACGGATCAGACCGTCCTTCATCGTGAACTCGTTGATTTCGAACGGATAGAGCTTTTGAACCTGCTTTTGCCAAGACTTATCGATGCTGACTTGCGACGCCTCTTTGGACGGGCGCTGAATGAATTGGAGTTTTGGTCTGATCAGATCGATTTTTGTTTTTAGCTTCCCGTGTAGAAGCGCTGTCCAATCAAGCTGGATGTTGATGATATCACTCGCGAAGAACGGCTCGCGTTCGCTGCCATTCACTTTAACAAGTTTCAGATCATGAACCTTGTAGGCGCCCCGAAAGAGCGCCACGTCGACATCGGCGATCTCGCCGTAGTAACCCGGAATACTATCGAGTGTTTTGTTGGCGTACCACTTGATGACGGAAGGCAGGGCGATTCGAGCCGCAATGAGCAGAATCACCACAGCGACAAGAGCGAAGGAGAGCACTTTAGTACGATGCGAATTCAGGATCACCCTCTCTCCCCCTTTCCTGAGGAGGAGAGATAACGGGCTTTCGGGGGCTTCCGCTACCCCCATTTTCGGTTCATCGCACTATCTGCACTCTTGCCGAAAGCATTGTGACGATCACGAGACAAACATTAATGAATTCGGTTTACAGAAGAGAGCAGGCGCTAAGCACTTTCGAGGAGAGCTTTGACCCTAAT
>CAJYOV010000398.1 GCA_913776405.1 Pseudobdellovibrionaceae bacterium | reverse complement strand
AAAGCGACCCATTAGCGTGCGTGCTCCACGACACGAACTTCACGAACGACAGACACTTTCACTTGGCCTGCGTGCGAAAGCTCGCGCTCGATTTTACGAGCGATATCGTAAGAAAGCATCGACGCTTGTTCATCTGTCACTCGGCTTGCTTCAACAAGAACGCGAAGCTCTTTACCTGTTTGGACAGCGAACGTGCGTACGACGCCGTCAAACGAGTTGCCAAGAGATTCCATGTCTTCCATACGGCGGATGTATGTGTCCATCGAAGCGCGACGCGCACCAGGGCGTGAGTTCGACAACACGTTCGCCGCCTGAACGATGAGTGCCAAAATCGAATTCGGTTTTTCTTCGTCGTGATGGGCGCGAACCGCGTGAACGACAGTGTCGTGCTCGCCGTATTTTTTCAAGAAGTCGGCACCGACCATCGCGTGCGAACCTTCAATCGTGTGATCAAGGCCCTTACCGATATCGTGCAAGAGGCCTGCGCGACGTGCGCGTTTCACGTCGATACCAAGCTCCGAGGCCATCATGCCAGCCAGGTGAGCCACTTCGATTGAGTGCTGAAGAATATTTTGAGTCATCGAATGACGGAACTTCAGTGACCCGAGAACTTTGACGATTTCTGGGTGAATACCGGCAAGACCAAGTTCGTAGATCGCTTTGTCGCCGTCTTCTTTCATCGTCTTGAAGATCTCTTTTTTAACTTTATCAGTCACTTCTTCAATGCGTGCTGGGTGAACGCGGCCGTCTTCCATCAGTTTTTCAAGCGCCTTGCGAGCGACTTCACGGCGAACTGGATCGAATGACGAGATCACCACCGCTTCCGGCGTTTCATCGACGATGAGGTCGACACCTGTCGCCGCTTCCATCGAACGGATGTTACGGCCTTCGCGACCAATGATCTTGCCCTTCATCTCTTCGTTCGGGAGGTTGATCACGCTCACCGTACGTTCAGCCGTGTACTCCGAAGCGTAACGAGAGATCGCCATCGCGATCACTCTGCGTGCGCGGTCCTGCGCTTCTGATTTGGCTTCTTCTTCGATTTCGATTGCGCGCTTGGCCGCTTCTTTTGAAACGTCAGCCGTCAAAGCGTCGATCATTTCTTTTTTCGCTTCGGCTGCTGAAAGTCCTGAAGCTGCTTCGATCCGAGCCTGAAGCTCAGCTTGCTTGCGAAGCCCTTCTTGCTCGAGCTCAACCATGCGCTTCTCTGCGATTTTTACTTTTTCATCTCGAGCTGCGATTTCTTGGAGGCGCTGTTCGAGGTCGGCCTCTTTTGTCTGGAATTCCTTCTCGAGCTTCCCCTCTTTATCGACGAGGGCTTTTTCTTCTTGCTGAAGTTTCTGACGTGTTTTTTGAACGTCGTTTTCAGCGTTCTTCTTTGCGCGCGCTTCAAAATCTTTCGCGCGTTGCTTCGCTTCGCGGTCAATGCGTTGAGCATCTGCGCGAGCTTTCGAGACAAGCTTCTCAGCTTCGAGCTCAGCGCTCTTCTTTGTTTTTTCGTCGACGGCTTTTTTGTAGACGAACATGACAAGCGCGCCTACACAGATGCCGACCAGAGCTAAAACGATCGAAATGACGATATCGTTCACGGTTTAAGGCCTTTCAAGAATACGAGATTCGGTGATCACTCGGTCCATCACGATATCGTGCGGATCAGTCGGCAGGTTCGTAACCGAAACCTGGCGCTCGAGTGCGACTCCAATTTTTAACGGAGCCTCGGTTTTAAGTTTTTGAGTTTGGCGATTAAAAATCTCTTCGAGGGCGCGGTCATAAAAACCGCGGCCACGACCGAGACGATTACAGGCTTCATCGAACGCTAAGCCCGGAATCAAGAGGCCATCCAGTTCGCCGGCAGAAACGAGTTTTGCTCGTTCCGGATTGGGTTCAAGGATGTTCCATTTGTTTGCGACTAAATCGTCGCGCGAGGCCACCTGGTAGAACTTGAGCGAGTCGCCCTCAACGCGTGGGTAAACCCAAGTCAGATGCGAAGACTGAAGAACCGCGCCTCGAATATCGGGCTCGAAGCCGACGGGCTCAAACGCCGCCCAAGTGCCTTTTTGTTTTTTGAGGTACTCCGACAGACGCGCAATCAGTGAGTCGGTGTTCTTACGAATCAACGACTGATCGTGGTCGTCACGACTCAGGTTCGTGCGAAACGCGTGTCTAAGCAGATTTTTGGAAAGAAGCGCCTGAGTCACGTGAGGTCCCCGTTTGAGATACCCGGGGGCCGCTTGATCTTCGATTTTGAGGCCTATTCAAAAGGCCCGAGTCTCGCTAGCTGAGGCTTGTAGAGTTTTATTCAGACTGCGCGCAGTCTCGAATCTAAAACACTACGGGCTTGTCAGGCCCCTCACTTCAGTTATCGAGCTTGGGTGTTGAACGAGAAGATTCCAATTCTGAGATCACCTTCAGAGCTTTGGCTTCAAGGCCATCGAGCTCGTTTTGGGCTTTGCGCTTTAACATGAGGTACTCTTCAGCGAGATGTAACGACGCTAGGATTGAAGCATTTTGGATTGAACCCGTCTTTGTGAGGGGAAGGGCTTCGCGGACTTTTTCGTCAACGAAACGCACGAGTTCATTCACCGTCTGTTCATCATGTGAGGACTTCAAACGCAAAGGCACGCCCGCGATCTCAACTTCAAAAAGTCGAGACCGTTCAGTCTTATTTGGAATCTCAGATTTGTTTTTCTCGATCACGCCTCAAGCCTAAGCTAACTTCGCGATAGTTCAAAGCTAAATGATCGAGTCGACGAACTCTTGGGGCGAGAACTTACGCAAGTCGTCGATGCCTTCACCGACGCCGATCAGCTTAATCGGGAGCTTCAGTTCGCAAGCAAGACCGACGGCGACCCCGCCTTTCGCCGTGCCGTCGAGCTTTGTCAGCACGACACCATTCACGCCTAAAGCGCCGTGAAACTCTTTAGCTTGAATGAGAGCGTTCTGACCTGAGTTTGCATCCAAAACAAGCAAGGTTTCGTGGGGTGCGTCGGGGATGAGCTTACTCATCACGCGCTTCATTTTCTTGAGC
>CAJYOV010000397.1 GCA_913776405.1 Pseudobdellovibrionaceae bacterium | reverse complement strand
CCTAAGCTCTTCGCATGACTGTTTTTGAACTTACGCCAGCGGCGGTTTTTCTTCACGCCACTGAAAATATCGACGACTTTCTTGAGCGAGCGAATGGGCCAAAGGGCCTTCGAGATCCCAATCTCGCCTGTCTCGATCTCAAAGCAAACCGTTTGAAAAATCCAGTGAGCACATTGCCTTTCGCATCGTCGATGCTTGCGACTTCGATTAATTGCGAGAGCGGAACGTCTTCGGCTTTCATGCTCGCCGAATTAAAGCTCGGATCTCGTAAAAGCTGTGCGAGTTGAGGCTTCGCCTGAGCCGCTTGAAGCGACGCTTGAAATTGCTTCTGCGCTACAGAAGGTGCCGCAAACACTTCTTCGAAAGCACGTACGCGAATGAACTCAGCGAAGATGCCGGGGAAGATTACTAGAGTTGGAGTTCGCTTTCGCAAAACGTCGTCAACATTGGCTGTCTTCACGGGCTGCAGATGAGATGCGTCCTTAGCGAGATCGAAGAGCGAAAACCGACCCGCCTGCGCGAGCGCACTCTGAATTGAGGCTTCTTTCTCCAAGGATTCCAAGCCCGCATTCAACGGATAGTGAAACGAGACCGATGCAACCGAAGCTAGGTCTTTCGGAAGAGTCTGAAGCAGATACGAGTGAAACTCCGTCGACGGCGAGTGCTTTTCCTGAAGATGCATTGGCTGGCTAGGCTGAGCCGCAAATGCCGTCTGAAGAAGAACGGAGGTGAGAAGAAGAAGTGTCGCTAAGAGGGTCGAAACAGTTCGCGTTTTCATCGCCCTGGGGTTTAACGGACCCAGCTTCCGGTGAGAATAGACCGCAGATAAGCGTGACCGAAACAGCACGATTGGCGCCCAAACCCGGCTTCTTGCCCTTTTTGCAGACCCAATTTGGAACCGAAAAACGGTCCTGGATTCGATGTCTTGAAACGACTTCACGACTGCCCAAAGTCTTTACGACGACCCATTGACGGGTCTGTCAGTCGATGACAGAACACTGAGTCAATAATTTAAGACTCAGTCAGAAAACTTTCTTACTCATCTGACTCCTCTTAAAAAAAAAGGAACTCGGGCAGTGGCGCAGGCAAAGAATCCCAATGATGCAAGTATGGAGCTTGGAAAGCTCTATCACGCGCGTTGCGATTTCGGCCTTGCGATCGAACACTTCACGGACGCAGCGAATGGCTATTTCGCTGAACGTAACTTTGAGTTGTACCTGAAGTGCCAGAACTACATCTTACGCATGTACGCCGAGCGCGAAGAGTCCGAAAACATCCGCCTCACAAAAGAACGCCTTCAAGATCTCGTCTTGAAAGAAGGCTTCGAGCTCAATTCCAAAACGTACTACACGCTCGGAATCTGCGCGTCTTACAAGGGCCAATTCGATATCGCCCTTGATTACTTCCAAAAATCACTCGCAATCGCCCTCGCGTCCGACAACAAGCACGACATCTGTTACGCGATCAACGGCCTTGCGATTACGTACTACTCTCTCGATCGTTTGTCGGAAGCTCTGAAGGAGATTTATAATCTTCAGGTCTTCTTCCAGGTGATGGATTTGCGAGAGCTTCGTCTGTCGAGCCAAATGCTCAACGGCCATATCCTCCGCAAGATGAAGAAGTTCGACCAGGCGCTCGAAATCTTCTGGGAGTGTTACGATCTCCTCCGGGCCGAGAAAAACCTCTTTATCTACATCAACTTGCTCTACAGCCTCGGCAAGACCTACCAAGAGTCCGGCGAAGCTGACATGGCCCGTATGTACTTCAAATTGGCCAAGAAATCGGCCGACCCGGAGAATACAAAGTACCTTTGCCGTCATATCGACGCGCAGCTCGCAGAACTCGGCGTGACACAGACTGAAGATTACGATCTTATCTTCGACCCAGTCTCGAATACGGTGACTGAGAAGAAGAAGGGGAAGGTCGACTTCAAAAACCAATTCATCTTGCTCGATATGCTTCGTCTTTTCATGAAGCAGCCGGGCGCGGTGTACTCGAAAGAGAACTTGGTGAAACAAGTCTGGAAGCAGGATTACGATCCTGCGGTTCACGACAACAAGATCTACGTGACGATCAAACGTTTACGGAAGCTGATCGAACCGGATTATGACAAACCCCGGTACATCTTCCGTGCTAAGAACGGCTACTACTTGAACAAAAACACCAAGATCCTAATGGAACAACATTGAGGGGCTTTGTGGGGGGAACAATGAACTTCAAGTTTTTCGCAGCACTCGCGGTCGTTGCCTTTGCGGCATCGATGTCTATCGCCGCAACAGCGCCAGTTAAAAAATCGAAGTGCGAGCCACAGAAACCTGAGACGTGTAAGTCGAAATCACGGAAGCCGATCATCATTCCGCCGATGAATCCGCCGCCCGTGAATCCGCCGCGCCCGGGTCAACCGACAACTCCAGGTACGATCCCAACGCTTCCAGATCTTCCAGGTATCCCGGCACCGGGCATCCCTGACGGTCGTCACGAGCCAGGTGTGCCGTTCCCGATGAGCTCTTCGCTTCCATTCCCATGGGACAAAATCGAAGGCATCTGGACAGCGAAAGGCAATGGCGTAGACCTGATCTTCAGCTTCGAGGTTCAGACAGACCGTGATGGCGTCCAGTTCCTTTCAGTTGAGCAAATCGATGCGAAGACCGGTGAGCTCGTCGCTCAAGGTGTCGGCCTCTCAGTTGAAAACGACAAGCTCGTACGTGCGGCAATGTCGGGTTCATTTGGTGGCGCTTACATGCTCTTTATCGGTTCTTATAAAGACCCGAACTCTTTGGCGCCAAACCGCATTCCGAAATCGGTAACAGTGCTTACAGTTCGCTCATTCTCGAACATCATGGGCGAGGAAGACGAGCAGTTCACCGTTTCAAAAGTATCAAGTGCGGCACATTCGTCAGAAAACAGCTTGCCGAACCGCCCAAAAAACAATTAAAACGTCTCTTCCTTCCGCGAAATCGGAAGGTTGTTCGATCTAGAGGCTTAGCTCAGTTGGTAGAGCAATACCCTTACAAGGTATGGGTCGTGGGTTCGAGTCCCTCAGCCTCTACCACTTTCCTCCCGGAAAGTGGCGACAATCAGAAATCCGAGTCAGAAAAAAGGTCAGCAGAAAGCTGGCCTTTTTTGTTTCGAATGTCGAATTCATTCGAGACGGGGCTGGATGCCGGTTACGCTTGAGTCACCAACTCTAGTTTAGGAAACCGAATGACTGACTTAGATCCTCAGGCAGAGGCTTCATCGGCCTCGCCAATGTCGACGGACTCAAGCTCATTTTCCGCCGATCAACACAAAATCAAATTCAACGGCTCTGCTTCAGAGTCTTCAAGATTTGGATCGTGAACGTTGGTCTTACGATTATAACGCTCGGGATTTATTCCGCTTGGGCGAAAGTTCGGACGCGCAAGTATCTCTATGGCAACACGGAGCTTGCGGGCGCGCGCTTCGATTATCACGCGGACCCGGTGAAGATTCTGAAAGGTCGCATTCTCGTTGCTGCGATCTTTATCGGCTACTCGCTCGGCGGCAAAATTTCGCCGTTCATTGCCGTGCTCTTTCTCTCACTTTTCTGGTCGCTCTTTCCTTGGATTTTGGTTCGTGCTTTGATTTTCAATCTGACGAACTCGTCTTACAGAAACGTTCGCTTCGGATTCGACAAAGACTACAAGGGCTCTTACGCCGCTTACATCAAGGGCGCTCTTGTTTCGATCTTCACGCTGGGCCTTGCGACACCGTACGCGTTGAAGCTTCACACGTGCTTTAAGTTCAACCGGATTCGGTTCGGCACACAGAAGACGTCTTTCGATGCGCCAACCGGCTACTTCTTTAAAATCTGCTATATGATGTTTGCCTTTATCTTTGTCGGCATCATGATGGCCGTGCTTATCGTAGCTTCGTCGATTGGCTTAGGCGCATCGACGGTCGGCGCAGCCACAGGGCTTGCAACAGTGGTTAGCGTCGTTTGTATCTACGGAAGCATGTTCTTGGGTACAGCCTACCAGCGCTCGCGCCTGATCAATC
>CAJYOV010000396.1 GCA_913776405.1 Pseudobdellovibrionaceae bacterium | reverse complement strand
GCCGATGTAGTTCAACGCCATGTCTGAGAGGCCAGCGTACTTCGAGCCTGCGAAAAGGGGTTGGCCACCTTTCCACAACGAGGCTGGTAATACGGATCCTGGACTAAACAGCAGCGCTTCCGCCGCCATTATTTTTCCGAAAGCCTCCGATCAAAGCCCGTCGGCATCGAATGCGGGTTGTCTCGCGGTGACTGATGATGGCGTTGTCTACACGGTTGATCGTCGCGGCCTCATGCGAATCGACGTCAACGATGGGCGCTATCGACAGTATATTCCAGTCACCGGATCGACAAATGTTGGCCCTGTCAGCTCGGCGACTTTACGGATTCGCCCTCGCAGAATAGCTCTCGATTATAACGACGGACTGCTGATCTACGATTACGAGCAGATATTGCGACTCGATTTGAAAACAGAAGTGCTTTCAGTCTTTATTGGCGGCGGCAGCACACTTGCCGATAACACCTTGGCCTCAGATTACGTCGTTACGGCGCCAACGAACTTCGATGCAGCCACAACGCTCATGCCACTCCCGAACGGAGATGTGTGGTTCACGAGCGGATTGGGAATCGGACGAGCTCGCAACGGTAGCCACATCGAAGTGTACACGGCTTCGGATCAGCGCATTCATTGGAAAACGCCGACGGGAACCGGATCAAAAGAAAATGCATCGTTCGATCCGTCTGCAGAAAATGTGCGTAACTATGGGTTCGGTTTTAATCCGACGAATTCTTCGATTACGTACGTCAGGTCGGTTTCGACTGTCCCAACTCCTGGCGGCCAGAACGTCTACAGCGTTCGTTACAATCCAACGACTTTTGCAACGATGACGCCTCAAATTCCTTATCTCGCTTATTGGGATGCGGACCCGACGATCACATCCAGACTCGGTGAGATGTACGCACTCGACCGTTTTGAAAAACATGGTCTCTACAAATATAACTCCTCAACAAACGATTGGGACCGCATCGTAGGATCTGGAGTGAAGGGGTCCTGCCCAGACGGAACGGTAGCGACAAGTTGTAACGTCGATATTTATGATGCCTTTATTAGTGCTCAAGGGCTTATTTATATCGTCGACCGAAACCTGATTCGCACGATAGATTCCGACGGCAAGATGCTAACGTTGTTCGGGCAATCGTTAAGCTTTGGTGACGGAGGAGCCGGACCGTCGGCTCGTATTTCAGAAATACAGTGGCTCGATCAAACGAACGACGGCAAAATCGTCTTCGCAGACCTCAATGAATACCGTATTCGTGAATTCACGCCTGGAGGTTCGATCACGCACCTCGCAGGTACGGGCGCGGATGCTTACCCAAACACAACGGACCCTGCAGCGACTCAGCCAGTATCAGTAAAATATTGGGGTGGCACTTACTCGCTTGTCGTCGATCAAAGTGACAACGGCGTGATCTTCATGCGAGCGGGAGCTAGATTCACGAAGCTGAATCGATCAACAGGTCGCTGGGTCGATATCGCAGGCGGTGGTGCGACTGACTACGCGAGCGCAGATGGCCTTCAAGGACCGCAAATTTTCCTTAACGGCTATCCGCCGTCACCGTTCGGATACAACGGTTCACACTTCATTTCGCATCTCGATAAGTGGGACGGCACTCAGCACATCGATGCGATGATCAAGCAGTATGCGATCAGCGACGGTACTCAAACGCCTTTAATCGGTAAAACGGGCCCGAGTGCTGGAGATTTCTCGAGCCTATTCGGAGCGACTCCGGGCACTAACGCATCCACGATTTCGATTTCACCAAATTTTTCATCTCTGACGCGGGTTGAATGGGATTCATCTCAAACGGCTTGGCTGATCCATCAACCTGGTTCGGCGAGTATCAAGCCCGTGCATCCTTCCGGTCTTGTTGAAGCGACGATGAATTTCCCGCGAGGATTCTCTGCGTACACGCGAGTGGTCAAAGGTGGAGACACTCTCTTTTATTACTGTGGCAACGATGCAAAAATCTATCGCTATAACTATACTCAGGCGGTTGAAACAGCGCTCGCATGGCCATCACCTACGATCTTCTGCTCTGGCCTGTCGCTTGTTTGGAACGCTTCGAGAAGCTCGGTCATCTTTCCGATTCAACAAAATGGGCTTGGCGGGCTTGGCGAAATTTACGACCCTTAGATAGACTCATCTCAATGTCTAGAAGGCGCGTATCGTGTTAATGGATCATCTAAAACAGCAGCCGTTCACACTCGCTTTATCGTCAGGGTTCTTTGGCTTCTTTGCGCATCATGGATTTAGCTTGGCGTTGAAAGAGGCCGGTCTCACGCCTCAGCGTGTAACGGGCGCAAGCGCAGGCGCCATTGTTGCTGGCGCATGGTCTTATGGGCTTACGTCAGAAGAACTCTTGCTTGTACTTCGAGATCTCAAACGCGAAAAATTTTGGGATCCAGCATTCGGTTTCGGATTTCTGAAAGGGGCTAAGCTAGAAAGCTTCTTAGGAGAACTGTTCGCAGGGCGCGAGCAAGAGATTCCACTCGCGATTTCGACCTACGATGTCTTCGCTCGTAAAACAGTCTCGTTTAATTCTGGCGACTGGCCGAAGATCATTCGCGCTTCGTGCGCTGTGCCGCTCATGTTTCATCCCGTGAAGATCGGGCGGCGTTATTACTTAGACGGTGGCATTCAAGATAAGCCAGCTCTAGATTCGGTCGAAGAAGGCGAGCGCGTTTTGATCCATTATCTTCCTCGTTTCGGGCCCGAAAAAGTCTACGAGAATCGAAATGCCGCCGAAGCTCTTAGACAAAAGCACTTTGTAGTCTCACCCCACGAACTTCCCGACGTCGGACCCAACAAACTTGAGACCGGGCTTCGCGCGATGGACGCCGCCTACGAACACGCTGTAAAAGTTCTGAGAGCGTAGCAGATGCACGAGACCAGACGGGTGTAAGCTAAACGCTAAACAGGTGGACGTTCTTCGGTGTGATCTCGAAATCTCGGAAGGGAACTTTGAGATCGATTGCGGCGACCGTCAGGCTGCCAACGCCGGTCTGGTGAGTTAGGTAGAAGTTCGTGCACTGGTTGATCATCATCGGAATGCCGAGACCTGCGCCGCGGTCGCCCTCTCGGACTTCAAACTTAGGCATCGCTGCAAGTTGCTTAAGGCGAGCACGCATTTCATCTTGTGGGAACTTTGTATGCTGATCGAAGCAAGCGAAGCTGAGTCGTGACGGTGAAAGCGTGATTTGAAGTTTGCACTTAGGATCTGCAAGCCTCGAATCGAGAGCATTCGCAATCATTTCGTCTAATAACGTCAGAATCATGGCCCGATAGTTTTTGAGTTTGGGTCTCACACTCAAAAAGCTCATGATTTCTTCAAGGCGTGCCTCTTTGGAGTCCGCCATTGCCCACTCGAGTGTCAGAGATTTCGTCTCCGCTTGTTCCTCGGGTGTCGCGCCGGCTGAATTGAAAAGAAGGTGCACGGGGTTTTCGAAGAACACCGCAGGTTTTTTTAGAATCAAGCCGGTCGTCAAAAGCGCGTAGCCGAGATCGGGCCGATCTTCTTGAATGACGTGGCGGTAGCCAGAACCGAGAAGTCGAATCAGCGCTCGCGGTGGAACGTTCTTCGCGACAACGATGGTCTTTTCAAGATCGAATTTCTTCGAAGGCAAGTTGTCGGTGTCTTGAGTTAACGTCACGCCGTTGAAAATCGCTGAGATGGCGGCGTGATTCGCTTCAGGCCAGAGTTTGAGAAAGTCTTTGATCGAACTCATGCGCGCAAAAATTTAAATAAACGTTCGGGGATGAAATCGGGCACCATCGTTTCACCGGTCGACGCCTTTGGCGCCGGGAAATTGAACGTGCCGTTCGCCGTGTAGTGCTTGCCGAATTCGAGTGCGATGTCCGTACCTTCCTCGCCATCGTCAGTTGTGAAAGGCACAAGCACTGATTGAACGACCGTCTTCGGTAGAACAAAGCCTTCAACCGCATTCACGTTTGCGAGTGTCGAGGGCTTAGCCTTATGCAGAACGAGCGTCGCTTCACGTGGGAGCGTCGAAATCCATTTCACCCACAGCTTTACGCCGAACGAGCTGATGTACTCGATGTTTTCTACGTCGACGTTGACCGTCCGAATCGTAGAGGGAATTGTCTCGAAGACAAATTTTTCGTCGATAGCGCCGCGGAGAACGATATCCGCTGACAGCTCTTTCATTCTAAACGTCTTTTCAAACTGACCCATAGATTCCTCAAGGCTCGTGCCTTTAGAGTAGCGATGATGCTTAGAGCCTTCCATCGCAATCGTTAGACCTGGACACCAGGAGGCGTCTCGTGGTCTGACAGAGTGGAAGACTTTGTGATACCGTCTTGAGTCTTGGTAAAGAGATGCCATGCCT
>CAJYOV010000395.1 GCA_913776405.1 Pseudobdellovibrionaceae bacterium | reverse complement strand
CGTTTAGGAGAATTTGCTGTGGATCGAAACCGAAAGAGAAGTCGACAACGCCTGACTCTTCCATTTTCTGTTCCGCTCGAACGAGATCTTTGATCCAGCTGAGTTTATCCATCGATTCTGCTTCCTGCACTACGGTGTGTGATGTGCCGCATCAAGTACTCGGAAGTGGTGCGGCATATCACAACTGTTTCAACTTTGAATTGCCTTGTCAAGACCCAGCGAGGGTCTCTAAGACCCGGTGATGAGTTAAGAAGCGCTTGAGCAAGAACCTCACGCGGATTTTTTCTTGTGGCTCAGCGCTGAGACTAAACGATCGGCAATGGTGTCGAGAGCAGCGACTTCTTCAGCGCCACCCATGCGAATCGCTTCGCGCGGCATGCCGAAGACAACGCAACTGGCTTCGTCTTGAGCGATCGTATGCGAACCGCGTTCGCGCATTTTGACGAGACCGCGAGCGCCATCTGCGCCCATACCAGTCAAGATAACGCCGACTGCTTTACTGCCGATCTCAGCCGCGACCGAATCGAAGAGAACGTCGACCGACGGTTTATGACGGTTGACCGGTTCGCCATCGAACACGCGCACACGGAAGCCTTCTGAGCCACCTGAGACGACTTTCATTTGTTTGCCACCTGGCGCGATGAGCACGCGACCTGCTCGCAAATCATCACCGTCGGCCGCTTCTTTCACTTCAAAAGGGCAAAGATCGTTCAAGCGGCGAGCGAGCGCTTCGCTGAAAACCGCAGGGATGTGTTGGACGACGACGATCGGTGGAATTTCAGCGGGGAGACGCTCAAAGACTTCGCGTAACGCTTCAGTGCCGCCCGTTGAGGATCCGATCGCGATAAACTTGCGAAGATCCATCGAACCGCCAACAAGCTTGCGCCGAGGCGCGTGCGACGCCGGCGCTTTCGCTTTCGCGCGGGCCGCCACTTTCACTTTTTCGACGATCATCGGTGCGATCAGATCGATTTCGCTGAACGAAGGTTTTTGGATGTAGTCGACAGCACCCGAACTTAAGGCATCGAGAACGACGTCGCCTTCTTCGCGGCTGACCGACGTGATCATGACGGTTGGAATACCGTATTTCGGGTGCAAGATCTTAAGCAGCTCGACACCTGTCATTTCAGGCATGTGAACATCCATTGTGATCACATCGGGCTTTAGCTTTTTGATTGCGTCTTCAGCCTGTGATGGCAGAGAGACAGTGCCGACCACTTCGCAACCTGGGTCGGCCTCGAGGATCGTCTTTAGGAGTTTTTGAATCGTGGATGAATCGTCGATCACGAGAACTTTGATTTTGCCGACGATTTGTTTCGGTTCAGCGACTGCGACAGCAACAGGCGCGCTTTCGCGCTCAACGCGAAGTCGACCCTGCTTTAAATGGAAAATCGCGGTGAAGCTTGATTCCTTCGCCACGACTTTCTCAATGCGAGCGCCTTTGACGTTCAGGTTTGCTTCGACCGACTTTAGAATCGTCTCGGCCCCGATCAGCTTGATTGTGATTTCTGAGGCCTGCGCCTTCGGAAACTGATCAGCCACAGTTTTGATGACGGTTGCGAAGTTCGACTTCGCATCGAGCGAGTAAGCAACGCCTAGATTGAGGCGTTCACAGAAAGCCGTCAAAAGGGCAGTGCCCTTGATCTGACGAGCCGTTACGATGTCATGAACGCCGGTGAGCCTTCTCAAGCTGCGCCTCGCTTGAAGAATTCAGTCGATGTGTAAGCGAAGCTCGTAGCCGGAATGATCTCGGTCGCAAGGACGCGAAGCTCTGGGTTGAACGCGCGATTCGATCGATCTTCGAGGATCAACTGATGCGGTTGTAAGCTCGAGATCTTTTTCGCAACGTCCGGTGAAACATCACCAAAGACAATGACTGAAAGTTTTTTGCCTGACCAAGTGCGCGACGAGAAGAACTGCGAGATCTCGTCAGCCGACGAAAGAACGAGTGTCTTCGGTTGCGGGCCTGTGAAGTCTTGAACGAGTTTCGTCGCTTTTGAGCGTTCAGACTCGTTACAGAAAACCAAACGCAACTTCGAGTCCAAATGCTGGATCTGGTTGTCGCTCTTCGCGAACGCGGCAACGAGATCGTGGCCTTCGTTTGTTGCTTTTGATTTCGCAGCGAGTTTCAACTTCATGCGAATCTCGTCGGCTTGGGTCGCAAGGTTCGAGAGAGACGGCTTCTCGACGTAATCGCTTGCACCTGCGCGCAAACATTCCATCGGGAGAGACGCGTCCTCTCGGGACACCGATGTGATCATGACGACAGGCGGGTGGCCCGGTTTGTAATTGGCCTTCAGATACTCCAAACCGGTCTGTTCGGGCATATGAATATCGAGCGTGACCAAGTCGACTTCGAGGCTCTTCAGCTTTTGAGCCGCCTCGAGGCCATTCACCGCTGTCCCAACGACCTCGAAGCCGAGATCTTTGGTGAGGATCTTCTTTAAAAGAGCGATGATACTTGGCGAGTCGTCCACGCAAAGGACACGCAGCGCACGAGCCACTTGTTTCGGAACTTCGGTCTTTGGCGTAAGCGGCAGAACCGACCCTTTCTTCACTTCGACCTTTTTCGGAGGGTGCGAATAGATGGAGGGGCCGACAGCTTGGCAGGCGAGACCTAGACCGTTGAGAGACTCCGAGACGCCGAGGTAGAGGGCGCCAGAGTCGCTCATCGCGCCAAGGAGCGATTTCGTGATCGATTTTATCTGGTCTGAATTGAAATAGATAAAGACGTTTCGGCAGAAGATCAGGTCGAATTTCTGTTGGGTTGCGCGACCTGAAGGTTTTAAAAGGTTCATCGGTTCAAAAGAGCAGCGTGCTTTGAGAGTCGATTTAACCTTAACGAAGTCTGCGATGTCACCGGTCCCGCGGGCCCAGTGGCGACCGAGGAATTGGAGTGGCACTTCTTGAATTTCTTTTGCGCGGTAGACGCCGTTTGCAGCGATCTTGACTGATGCGGGGTCGACGTCTGTACCTAGAATTTCGTACGTGAAGTCGCTCGCGTTTTTCGTCAGATAGTAATCGAGGAACATCGCAAGCGAGTAGACTTCTTGGCCCGTGCTGCACGCCGCAGACCAAATGGAAATCTTCTTTTGACCCGATTTACGTTTCTCAGCGATGAGGTTTGGCAAAGCCGTCATTTCAAGATGCTCAAAGTGAGCAAACTCGCGGAAAAAATAAGTGTGATGGGTCGTGAGCAGCGACACGAGGTGTGCCGTCTCCGTTTCGGGGTGCTGCTTCAGATGAGCCGCGTATTCGTCGTCGGTCTTGAAACCCAACGACGCGATTCTTTTGCGAACACGGCTTGAAACCATCGAACGCTGTTTCTCACCAAGCTGAACGCCGGTTAAAGACATGACCAACTGCGAGATCTCGCTCATCAAGCGGTCACTCGCGGGGGCGCTCTCAGGTTTTTTCAGATTTGGAACCGACAAGGAAGCCCCCTTCAAACGTACAACGGCTTATCAAAATCGAGGCGTGCTGAACGACGCTAATTAAACGTCTTCAAAACGCGGATCGTTCTCGTCCGGAAAACTGTCGTCGCCCGACGCTTTTTTCATGATGGACTTTTTAGGTGCTGGCGCAGACGACTTAGCTGGTTTTTTGAACTCGAGGGTCTTCGCTTTCGCTGCTTTGTTCTTTGCAACGTGCTTAGCGGGCACCGACTGAACCGGCTGGCCGTCTTTGGCGCCAGCAACTGTGCGGTTCAATTCGTCGATGATGGCGCGAAGCTCTTCGGCCTGGTTCGAGAGTTGTTCCGACGCGTTTGCAGAGTCTTGCGAGGCAACCGCGTTTTGTTGTGTGACCTGATCGAGCTGAGCCATCGCGCGAGTAATCTCTTGAACACCTTGAGATTGCTCGCGGCTTGCGGTTGCGATCTCGGTCATCAGCTGACCGACTTGGCTGACGTTGCCGACGATCTCTTCGAGGATGTCGCCACATGAGCGGGCTCTCGATGTACCGTCTGCGAGCTTTTCGCGGCCGACAACGACCAGGCGATCGATCTTATTTTTCGTTTCTGAGACGATACCTTCCACTCGATGGCTGCTCTCTTCAAGCATCTGCGAAATTTCTTTTGCAGCGTTACCCGACATTTGAGCGAGGTTGCCGACTTCTTCCGCGACAACGGCGAAGCCTTTACCGTGCTCCCCCGCGCGTGCCGCTTCAACCGAGGCATTGAACGAAAGAAGCTTTGTTTGGAAAACGATGTCGTTGATGACTTTCGTTTTGTTACCGATTTCAGCGATCACTTTTACGATCTCGCTCATCTGACGGTTTGAATCTTCAATCTGGCTCATGATCTCAGCGTTACTCTTGCTGATTTCATCAATCGAACCGATCAAGCCCGTGACCGCATCGCGACCTTTTGAAGCCGAGTTTTCGCTTAAGCCCGCAACTTCTTGCGATTGTTTCGCGTTATCGGCGTTTTTGTTGATCATCGCGCTGACTTCATCAACCGATGAGACGGTCTCTTGAAGTGCGGCTGCTTGCTCTGTCGTGCTTGCAGAAAGCTGCGAGCTAGATGCGGCGATCTTTTGCGATTCACCTGCGACAGATTCTGCTCCGCCTTTTAAGCGCTCAGAAAGCAACGAGAGCGTCTTGGTCAAAGAAGAAGAGAAGACGAAGCCCGTTACGATTGCGGATGTGAAACCCACGATGACTACGACAGCTGAGAGCCAGTTGCCGAAAGTTGCGTTCTGCTCGGCTGTCATCGCCGCTTGCTCCGCACCTTTTTTGTGAGCCAGAGCCAGGTCTGCCAAGCTCTGAATGTGATCATTTGCCGAAGCCCGATAATGCTTTGTGAACACCTTATCGAATTCGCTGATATTTGGCTGCTCAGCTGCTGCGATCAAGCGGAGGTCTTTAAGGTCCTTCAAGACGTCTGCCCATTCTTTTTGGGTAATATCGAATTGCTTTTCTTCGTCGGGGCGAGATGGAATCTCGTCGTATGCCTTCGCCATCTTGGAGTAGCTAACCACAGCTTCATCCATTTGATGTTCAATCTCTTTTTGTTCCGCAGCCGCTTCAGGGGTCTGATGCGCGATTGAAGCTCTGAGACGGTTTGCGAAAACCCGGAGTTCCCAAGCCTTCGAGCGCATATCGGCAACCAAAACGATATTCGGAACGTCTTGTGCAGGGATCGTCCGGTACTGCCCCGCGACTCTCGCGATGGTTATCGTACCTGTGGCGCCGACTGCGAGTAGGCCCAACGAGATACCCGTGAACGCTAACATCACTTTCGATTTTAAACTCCACGCACTAAACATAAAGTCCTCGGTTCTTATGCGGCCGTTTTGGTCTTAGATTGGTTGATAGCTTTGTGATCTTCGAAGCTCAGGCTTCTCGAAATATCGAGGAAGACGATAAGCTGTTTGTCTTTCCGGTAGATGCCAGTGATGTAGTCCGTGTTTTTCGAGCTTTGAATCTCGGGCTTATCTGAAATATCTGACGCTTGGGGCGCAAGCACCGAGTTGATCGAATCGACAACAGCGCCGAGACAGATCGTACCCAAGTCACAGATGATCACAGAGGTCTCTGCGTTTTCTTTAGGTTTGATGCCGAGCTTCGATCGAAGATCGATGATCGAAATCACTTGGCCGCGCAAGTTCATAATCCCCAAGAAATGAGACGGGGTGAACGGAATGGGCGTGATCTCAGGTACCGCGATCACTTCTTTCACCGAAAGAAGTGGAATTGCGTAGTCTTCGCTTCCTAGCGAGAAGCTGAGGTAGCGTTGGCCTGCAAGAGCTGAAGCGTTGTTCGATTGATCGCTCATACGACGTTCCTTACTTTGCTACGGCTCTTAGCGGCGGTGCTGCCGCGCGAGCCTTTTTGCTGATTTCTGAAAGTTCAATGATGAGAGCTGGGCGACCATCGCCGAGGATTGCGCTGCCGCTGAATCCTTTGAGGTTGGCGTGCTCTTGACCGAGCTGCTTCACCACAACTTGATGCTGGCCAATGATGTCGTCGACCATCACGGCAAACGCATTGCCATCTGGGCGGCAGACGATCACGGTGCATTCGTTCGCACCGAGTGCTGGCGCTGAAGGCGTCAAGATCGAACGCAAACGAAGAAGCGGTAGGTTTTCACCGCGAAGCGAAAGCACTTCGCCAAGTCCGCTCACGTAATGAATGTCTTTAACATCTGGGCGAAGCGACTCGTGAACTTGAGAGAGAGGAATGATGTAACGCTCTTGAAGTGAGCGAATCACCATGCCGTCGATAATTGCAAGCGTGAGTGGCAAACGGATCCGGAAGCAAGAGCCCTTGCCGAGTTCCGTTTCGATCTGAATTTCGCCTGACAGCGATTCGATATTCGTTTTCACGACATCCATGCCGACACCGCGACCCGAAACGTCTGACACGTTTTGTTTAGTCGAAAAGCCCGAGTGGAAGATCAATTGATAAGCGTCGCGGTCGGAGAGTGTCGTGCCTGGCTTCAGCAGACCTTTTTCTGCGGCTTTCGCACGCAAACGATTTGCGTCCATGCCGGCACCGTTATCGCGGACTTCGATGATCAAGTTGCCGGCTTGGTGGAACGCGCGAAGAATGATTTCAGCAGGCGCAGTTTTACCAGCTTCCAGGCGTTTTTCATCGGACTCGATGCCGTGATCGACGGCGTTTCGGATCAAGTGAACGAGCGGATCACCCAAGTTTTCGAGAACGGTCTTGTCGACTTCGGTCTCTTCACCCTCAATAGTCAGGTGCACTCTCTTGCCAAGCGCAGAAGAGGTATCGCGAACAATTCGCTGCATCTTCTGAAACGTTTGTTTCAAAGGAACCATGCGCAGGCTCATCGCGAGATCTTGAATCTCTTTGGTGACCTTGCCCATCTGATGAACGGACTTTCTCAAAACCTCAGGGTTGTTTGAGTAAGCTTGTTCGCGCAGAACTGTTTGATAAATGACCATCTCGCCGACGTAGTTAAGAAGACGATCGAGACGCTTCAAGCTCACGCGAATAGATTCGTCGGGCGCTTGGGCCGCGTGGCTCGATGAGCCTCCAGACGACGAACCGCTTGACGCCGGGTGCGCAGAGGCGCCGGCTGGTGCGGTGGCCGCTGCCACTTTCTCGACAAGGGCTTTCGCTTCTTGCATGAGATCGAGTGGCACGACGTTCGAAGCTTGTGGGGTTTCTT
>CAJYOV010000394.1 GCA_913776405.1 Pseudobdellovibrionaceae bacterium | reverse complement strand
CTTTCGGTGCAGATTCGTCATCTGCCGGGATGTAGAGGCCCGGTTCAATCGTAAACGCCATACCCGCTTCAAGCTTGCGTGGTTCGCCGCCGACCACGTGTAAACCCGTATCGTGAACGTCGATCCCTAAGTAGTGACTTACGCCGTGCGGGTAATACTTTTTAAACGCGAGTGAATCGATTAACTGCTGACGTGTGCCTTTCAAGAGACCAAGATCGATCATCATATCAGTCAATGTCTCGATCGTTTTTTCTTGCATCGATTTGAACGGGACACCTGGCTTAACGTAGTCGATCAACGCTTTTTCGAGATCGAGAACGCCTTGATAAACTTTTGCCTGAACCGGCGTGAACTTACCGTTCACCGGCCAAGTGCGCGTGATGTCGCCGGTGTAGTACTGATATTCAGCGCCAGCATCGATCAAAACCAAATCGCCGTCTTTGCAAACTTGATCGTTGAACACGTAGTGAAGGGTTGTCGCGCCATTACCTGAGCCTACGATCGTGCCGTAGCCTTCTCGCTGCGCCCCTTGCATCAAAAAGCTATGATAGAGGACCGCTTGAATCTGACGCTCATTCACACCTGGCTTGGTAAACTTCATAGCCGCAATGTGGCCTTGAGATGAAATCTCACACGCCTTACGCATAAGCTCGATATCGCGCTCAGTTTTGATCACGCGCTGCTCGCCGATCAATTCCCAAGAGTCGAGGACCGGCAGAGCGCCTCGGCCTGTACGACCTTGAGACGAGCGAACTGTATCGAGAACGTGGAGCATCTTTTCGTCGAACTCGCGCGAGATATTCCAGCGGTAATAGATGCGATCTACCGGCTTTAAAAGATCGACAATCACTTTGTCGAAGTCCGAAAGAAGGTACGCTTTGTCGACGCCAAAATGTTTCTCGGCGCCTTCCGTACCGTAACGGAAGCCGTCCCAAGTTTCGCGTTCGATATCTTTCGGGCGGACAAACAAGATGGTTTCTGGCTTGAGGCCCGGACGCATCACCAAGATCGTTTCAGGTTCTTCGAAGCCTGAGAGATAGAAAAGATTCGAGTCTTGGCGATAAGCGTGATGAACGTCGTTGTTACGAACGTAATCAGGGTGAGCCGGAATAATGATCGCGGAGCCTTGCGCTCGTTGCGCGAGCATCTTGCGGCGATCAGAAAAGAGGTTCATGTCGAACTCGGGCTTACGCATACTCATCCTTTTTTTCTAGTAGCCGTACTGAGAAACCATTTTATTTACAACGTCGGTTGCGGCTTTTTGGCCGACATCCATCAATGTGCGACGACCGTCGAAATCAGTCACCGGGTGACCGCTCGTGTTCACGTGGATCACGTGCTGAACAAGCGGCGACTTCGCGCGATACATTTCACGGCGCATTTCGATCCAGAGAAGGTTCTCGGTTGAAAGATCACCCGACGACTTAGAAGGGAGATACTCCCCTTGGCCAAGAACGTCCACTAGGACGATGACATTTGCGCCTTGCGCGCGAAGTTGCGCGGCCGCTTCTTCAACTGCGAAAGGTGACGCGAGCCAGCCGCCGTTGTCTTGGTAGAGCGGCGGATAAGGCACACATTTTCCAACGACGTCTCGGAAACTACCGCGGTTTAAAATCTGAGTACGTTCACCCGCTTTTTGAGAGGCCGTACACGCAAACGGGATGCGGGCGCTTTGAACCGTCGTTGCACCAAAAGCCGCTTCGAGAAACGAACCAAGCTTCGAGATGGAAGCTGCGGACGCCTTACTTTGCAAGAAGCCAGCTTCAGGCAAGTTTTCGTCACGGAGCTTATAAGCTTTCCATTCGGCATCGTTGATCTGGCCCTGATGCGCGTAAACCGCACCCATCACCGCACCCCACTCAAGACCCACGATCGCGTGAACAGGAATTCGAGCGCGGTTCATTTCGCGAAGAACGCCTAGATGCGCGAACGCTTTCATACCACCAGGGCCAAGGATGAGACCCACCTTCGACTTATTTTTCGGAATGGGCGGAAGGGGCGCAGGCGTTGGAGCCGTCGTTTGAGTCGGCGGAACAGGCGTCGATTGCGCTTGTGGTTCTTCGTGGACAGGGGCCGGAGTCGCAAACGTCGGCGGCGCTGTTGGGCGCGTTGGGCTCGGCGGCTGACCTTGCTTGCGGCCGATTTCGTCTCGTGTCTGAAGAGAGTTACAACCCGTTACCACCAGTAGAATAGCCGCCGCTGCCGTGATCGGAGTTACGACTGAGCGCGGAGCTGAACAAGTCGAGCGTGAGTTCTGGCGATCTCGCAAAAACAAAGAACTCGCGGTTGCCATCAGTGCCTTCAATTGAGCTTTCAAAATAACCCTCCACCAACAAGCCCACACTTTCGCAGGCTCGACGGATTTTTGTTTCAACGCCGGCGTAGAGAGCGGCGTCTTTCACGATGCCGTTCTTACCGATGTTCTCGCGACCCACTTCAAACTGTGGTTTTACCAAAGCTAAAATAGAGCCCGACTCTTTTAGATACGTAATCATCTCAGGCAAAACAAGTGTGAGCGAGATGAAAGACACGTCTGCGACGATCAAATCAAACTTTCGTCCACCGTTCAGTTTCAAAAGAGGCGTTTTCGAGAGGTCGCGTGCATTCACACCTTCGCAGAGTTGAACACGCGAATCTTTCTTTAGCTTCGGAGCAAGCTGATCGTGACCGACATCGACACCGACAACTGCTGTAGCGCCCGCTTGAAGCAAGCAATCCGTAAACCCACCTGTCGAAATACCGATGTCGAGCACATGCGATCCAGTGACGTCGAGATTGGCCTGCTTCAATGCACCTTGCATCTTCAAGCCACCGCGCGAGACAAAATCTGAACTCTCGACGTCAGGCTCGATTTCAAAGTCTTCCTTCCCCGTAAGTTGAAGGCTTGGCTTTTTGACGTGCGTTTTCTTCTTCTGCGGGCTCGTGCTGTCGATCACGTAGACGCGGCCGGACGCGATGAGTTCTTGGGCTCGATTGCGAGAGGTCGCGTGACCTTTTTCTACAAGAAGGACGTCGGCGCGGATCATGGTTTGCGATCCTCCGCCCATTTGAGAGTTGGGTTTTTTAAAAGCCCTTTTGGATCGTGTTCACTTGTTTCGAAGAACGCGGCTTTCTTTCTCGAGAGCCTCGCGAACTCTCCGAAGCCGCGCACGCAAACTTCGCCTGTTGAAAGCTTGATTTCGGATTCGATCGAAACCCGTCGGTCGCTGACGGTTGTGATGCGCGCTTCGAGAGTCAGGTCTGTCAAAAGTGGCGTCATCTGTACGTATTCAAAGCGGAGGTTGGCCGCCATCGCGGGATAGTCATTCATCCATGAGACAGCACCCATGGCTTCGTCGAGCACGTAGGCGACGGCTCCGCCATGAACATGAAGCGGAGGCCCGTCTGCACCCGGGCCAAACCAAGCGCGCCCGATGAGTGCTCCGTCGCGTTGTCGCTTGAAGACCCGAAGTCGCAATCTCTGCGCGGCTTCGAGACCCGAATAAAGGGACCGACCCGAGCCGATGTTGAACGGCAATAGCACGTCCAGCCAATCAGATTCTCGGATGATCTCGGGTGGGTTTAAGGGAGCCTGACTCATGCTTGGAAGAGTCTACTCCCCTCTCGTTGGAGTTTGAATGCTAGATTGAGCGGCTTTGATTATATTCTGCGATCTCGCGAAGCGGATCTGCACCTTCACCCCACGATTCGATCGACGCGAGGCACGACGCCGTTAGATCTTCCAGGAACTTGCGTGTCTTTTCTGGACCTAAAACGGCTGGATAGCTGCCGGGTTCCGGACGAGCTTGGTCATAGTCGAGGAGGTCGTCTGCTACTTGGAACGCAAGGCCAAGGTCTTCGGCGAACGTCGTGATCTGTTTGAGTTTCTCCGAGTCTGCTTTGCAGATCAGGGCTGATCCGCGAGCCGCAACACGAATGAGAGCGCCTGTTTTTAATCGGTGCATGGTGCGAAGCTCGTCGAGGTCGATCGACTCTTTTTTCGCGGCCATGTCAATGGCCTGGCCGCCGACCATCCCGTGAAGGCCCGAGGCTTGCGCGAGCTCCGAGACTGCGAGAAGCCCGATCTCCGGTTCTGATTTGTAGTTCGTCGCGATCAGTTGAAACGCTTCGGTCAAAAGAGCGTCGCCTGCAAGAATCGCTGTCGCCTCGTCGAACTTTTTGTGGTTTGTCGGCTGACCACGACGGAAGTCGTCGTTATCCATCGCAGGCAAATCATCGTGAATGAGAGAATACGTATGCACGCACTCGACTGCGCCAGCGAAGGCAAGCACAGTCTCTGGCTTTTCGCCGAGCGCTTGCGCGACGAGCATCGCCAAGACAGGTCTAAATCTCTTGCCGCCTTCTTGAAGCAGCGAATAGCGAACAGAATCGTTTAAGCGTAAATGCCCAGCGAGCATTTC
>CAJYOV010000393.1 GCA_913776405.1 Pseudobdellovibrionaceae bacterium | reverse complement strand
GTGTGCTCTTCCGATCTCCCCCGTCTGTGCGCACGCGCTGACGAATCGCCCGCTCATCTTCCCCGACAATCAACAGCTCTCCTTCCGCGTGCTCACACGCGACAAGAAAGCAGTTCTGACCGTCGATGGCGTCAACTGCGGCGAACTCACTCATGAAGATGAAGTCGCAATCGTTCGCAATTCGCAGGATCACTTTGTGATTCGCAAACCGGCCTCGAATTACTTCGCGCTCTTGCGTGAGAAACTTCAGTTCGGTCAACGTAATTGATTCGGTAATCGCGAACCACTAACCGGTTCGCATTGGAGACTCGAGTGTTATTGGAATTAAAAGTTTCAAACTTCGCGATCATCGACAACGTGCACATGCAGTTTCGTCAGGGTCTCAACATCTTGAGCGGCGAAACCGGCGCAGGTAAGTCGATTCTCTTAAAAAGCTTGGGCCTCCTCATGGGTGAAAAAGCCATGGCGGATTCCGTTCGCACGGGTTCTGAACAAGCGGTCATCGAAGGCTGTTTTGATTTGTCAGACCGCCCCGACATTCGCGAGCACTTAAACGAAATGGGCATCGATTCTCACGACGATCACATGGTCGTTCGTAGAATCGTTTCGGCGGGCAAGCAAAGCCGCATCTACATCAACGGTTCACTTTCAACTTTAACCGGCCTACGCGATGTCGTTGCACCTTTGGTTGAAGTGACCGGCACCGCAGTTCCGCTGATCGAGATGACAGGTCAGCATGAAAACCGCAACTTGCTTTCGCGCGCATATCATCTCGATCTTCTCGATCAATACGCAGGCACGTGGAAATCTCGTGTGGCGTTCACTCAAGATTTTCAAAAGCGCCAAGACTTGATCGCCGAGATTGAAGAAATACGCTCAGAATCGCGCACGCGGGCGCAGCGCCTCGACTTCTTGATCTATCAGCGCGACGAAATCAAAGCACTCGATCTCAAGCCCGGCGAAGAAGAAGACATCGAAAACGAAACTCGTCGCTTGAAATTCAGCGCGAAATTGAACGGCTTCGCCGAACAAGCCGAAAACATTTTGTACAACGATGACGACTCGGTGATGAGCCGTCTTTCATATGTTCTTCAGCGCGCTAACGAACTCAAACAAATGGACCCGGAGCTGACGACACGCCTTGAGCCACTCAGCCAAGCCCGGACGCTCATTAATGAAGTCAGTTACGACCTTCGCGATTACGTCAAAGGCCTCGACTCAGACCCGTCGCGCCAAGATGAACTTGAAGCGCGGCTCTCATCGCTTCGTCAGCTTCAGAAAAAATACGGTGCAACCGCGACTGAAATTCTGGGCGCTCTCTCGGCGATCGAGAACGAAATCAATCAGCTCGAAAATTCGGACGAGCGCTTAGCTTCCGCCGAAAAAGAACTCGCAAAGCTCGAAAAAGTGCTTCTTGAAAAAGCTGCTGATCTGCATGGTCGTCGCGTTTCGGCAGCGAAACTTCTCGCCGATGGCGTGAACGATGAGCTTAAAGACCTGAATATGAAAGGCTTGATCTTCCAGGTTCAAGTGAGCGAAGCGGACGAACTCAGCTCGACGGGTCGCTCTGTTGTCGAATTCATGACTCAATCGGGTAAGAGCGACGTGCCACGTCCCCTCGCAAAAGTCGCGTCCGGCGGCGAAATGAGCCGCATTCTTCTCTCGATCAAGCAAGTGGTCGGCAAGGGCCAGTTCCCACGCACGTACTTGTTCGATGAGGTCGACACCGGCGTCAGCGGCCCTACGGCTGAAAAAGTTGGCCGTAAGTTGAAACGAATCGCGCAAGGTCAGCAAGTGATCTGCATCACGCACCTGCCGCAAGTCGCCTCTTTCGGCGACGTTCATTTCTCGATCTCGAAAGCTGCGACCAAAAAAGGCGCGCTCCAATCCGAGGTCCACGAGTTGAAGGCAGCCGACCGCGTTCAAGAAATCGCACGCTTGATCTCGGGCGAAAAAATCACGAAGACATCGCTCGCACACGCTGAGCAATTGCTCGCAGATTCAGCGAACGCCTAACACTTTTGCCGCTCTTGACGACCGCCTAATCCGAGGCGTGACGCGGGCGGCAAAATCCGCTCTGAGAGCGGTTTTAAACGCCTTGATAAACCGAATACCGCTAGCACCGTACGCGAGTAAAATTCCATCGACTAAATGCTTGCAACGCCTTTAAGACCTTGTAAGGTCTGACGCTTCGATGGCATCGATGACCACCCCTACTCCTCAAACAAATCCCCGGGCGAAAACGTCCCACTCGTCGCGAAACGCGGCCGATCGCCGTTTTCAGCAGGGCTTGTTTGCTTATTATCGGGGTGAGTACAGCACAGCGCTAAGAGAGTTCAGCAAAGTCGCAGACGCCACGGCACTTTCGGGCGATCAAGCCCGTTACGTCGAAGCCTGCACGTTCCTTCTCCGCATTCTCGCTGAGCGCGAAGAGTTCGCGAAAATTGCGACAATCGAAATTCAGGTTCTCGACATTGTTCAAACGAAAGCGTTACCTGCGAAATTAAAATCGCGCGCGATGTATATCCTCGGCATCTGCTCTTGCTACCAAGAGCAGCGCCATGAGCAGGCGATGAATCTGTTCCGTGAAGCGATCGATTACGCGGTCGCCTCTGACGACAAAGAAGCTCTGGCGTCGCCGCTCTATGGTGCCGCGACAGTTCTCTACGCACGCGGTCGCTACGACGAAGCTCTGAAAGAGCTCGCGCGCCTTGAGATCCTCTTGAGCTGTCTCGCGATGCCAGAGCTCTCGGCCACGACACACTTGTTGCGGTCCATGATCCGTCGCAACCAGGGCCGTCTCGACGAAGCTCTCGAAGCCGCGTGGGCCGCTTACGAAACGTTGAAGCATCACCCGCACATCGTTCTCTACCTGCACACACTCGTAGCACTCGGCACGATCTATACAGGCAAAGGGGACATCTCGTGCGCAAAGCTCTATCTCGAACTCGCTGAACGGTCTCTGAAACACGAAGAGTTCCCACGCATCGCTCGCCTCATTGACGACGCTCTCTCTGGGGTAAAGAAGTCCGCATCGGCTGAAGCCGATCTCGCTTTCGATTCGCGCACGGGCCTTCTTGTGTCACTGACTCAAGGTGAAATCCGCTTTGAGGGTCAGTTCATCCTTCGCGACTTGCTACGTGTGTTCCTCGAACATCCAGGTAAAGTCTTCTCGAAAGAAGATCTTGTTCGACTCGTCTGGCGTGAAGATTACCGCGCAGACGTTCACGACAACAAAATTTACGTCACGATCAAACGCTTGAGAAAATTGCTCGAAGGTGACAACCAAAACGGCGATATCATCTTGCGCGCAAAAACCGGTTATTTCTTAAATCCTAAGGTTCGAGTCATGATTGACGACGAGCCGATCAAAATTTTTGAAGAGGCCCCATGAAAACAAATCTGAAACTCGCTTTCGTAACGGCGGCCTCATTCTGGGCGCTCGCATTCTGGCCTTCGCACGAAGCTCATGCTCAAGACCCGCGCTCAGCGGTTGAGATTCAAAAGTTCATGATGTGTCGCGATTGCCCGTTCCCGATGAAAATCGCCGACGGCGTTTGGATCATGCCGAACGAAAAGCTCGAAGTTCACATCGAGAAAATCCGTCTTCCAAGCCGTTTCGAAGAGGTTCACGTGACCCTTCGCGACCCAGACACCCACGAGATTCTCGCGCGCGGGATGAGCAAACAAAAGCGCGGTCGCAAAACAGCAACAAGAAGGAGATCTTCATCGTTACGGATTTTTGCGCCCTCGACGTCCATGCGCATGCCTTCGAGTAGCTCGTGGGCATGTTGCTCATCGATCGAGTAAGTTCGGCAGA
>CAJYOV010000392.1 GCA_913776405.1 Pseudobdellovibrionaceae bacterium | reverse complement strand
TGCTTCTTAAACGCTGCCAGGATATTTATGGCCATAGCCTGATCGCGCTCTTGCCCTGATCTGGAATTCGGCGAATCGAAGCAAACCACTCTGGCGTTTTTCGGCAACCTTTGAAGCAATTGGACCATTGCGCGACTTGATCGGCCATCTTTCAAACCGTCTCTGAAGAAGCTAGATTGCTTTAGCACATCACGATCTTTAGTGAGAACAAACTGATCAACAATCCACTGATCATCGGCAGGAATCTCAAGCGCTACGGCTACCGTCTTTCGATCTCGTACCAATGATCTATAGAGTTGCTCAACGAAATGCGGAGCCTCTCTGGATCCATGCATCTCGCCGATCGTGACAATTCTGGAGCCTTGTAACGCGGCTGAGATCTGGCTGATCCCGCGATTATCAGTCATGAGCGCGTGCGAACGTACATATCCCGGCGACGGCTGAGCGAAGCTGTAAGCGCCAAAAAACACCATTCCAAGACTGACGATCGCCTTTATCATGCGCTCAAGGTAATCGCGACTGCCTCGACTGTCTATGAACCAAATGCGCCTTCCGAGTCTGACTGGCACTTGCCGTTTCATGCGCATGAAATGAAAAAAGGCCCGCGCGGGGTCGCCGCCGGGCCTACACTGTTTGAAAATCGCGACCAAGTCCTGACGCCGCCCCCGGCGCCAAAGCTGATCAATGAACCGAGCTTGTCTCGCCCGCGAGGGCCGCTTGCGCAGCTGCGAGGCGTGCGATTGGCACGCGGTACGGCGAGCAGCTGACGTAGTCGAGGCCCACGGATTGGAAGAACTGGATTGAGTCCGGATCGCCGCCGTGTTCGCCGCAGACGCCGAGTTTCAAGTTCTTCTTTTCGCTGCGACCGAGTTGGACCGCCGTGCGAACGAGTGAGCCGACACCGACTTGATCGATCGAAACGAATGGATCGTTTTTGAAGATCCCTTCGCTCACGTAAGAACCAAGGAAGCGGCCAGCGTCGTCACGCGAAAGGCCGAGAGTCGTCTGCGTCAGATCGTTCGTACCGAATGAGAAGAAGTCTGCGCGACGAGCGATTTCGTTCGCCGTAACCGCTGCGCGCGGAAGCTCGATCATTGTTCCGATCATGTAATCGAAATTGATGCCCGTCTCTTTCTGAACATCGAGCACTTCTTTTTCAGAGAGCGCGCGAAGCTTTGTGAGCTCGGCTTCAGTTGCGATCAACGGGATCATGATTTCAGGAATAAGCTTTTGACCTTCTTTTACGAGTTGGGCCGCCGCTTCTGCGATGGCGCGAACTTGCATGATGTAGATCTCAGGGTACGTGATAGCCAAACGGCAACCGCGGTGACCCAACATCGGGTTGAACTCGTGAAGGCCCTTCACACGTGTGCGGAGCTTCTCGAAGTCGACTTTAATTTTGCTCGCGAGATCTTTCGTTTCTTCATCCGTGTGGGGCACGAACTCGTGAAGAGGCGGATCCAACAGACGAATCGTGACCGGGTAGCCCTTCATCGTTTTGAAAAGTTCCAAGAAATCTTGGCGCTGCATTGGAAGAAGCTTTTCGAGGGCAGCCTCACGGTCCGCTTTGTTTTCAGCAACGATCATCTCGCGCATCGCCGTGATTCGGTCTGCGCCGAAGAACATGTGCTCAGTCCGGCAGAGACCGATTCCTTCCGCACCGAAGTTGCGAGCTGTCGTCGCATCTTTCGGTGTGTCCGCGTTAGCACGTACACCCATCGTGCGGTATTTGTCGGCCAGCTTCATTACGCGCTCGAAAACACCGTCAAGCTGTGGCTCAACTGTTTTCACTTCGCCAAGATAGACTTCGCCTGTCGAGCCATCGAGCGTGACGACTTCGCCTTTTTTGATCACGTAGCCATTCACGCGCATTTCTTGCTTGTGGTAGTCGATGTAAACGTCGCCTGCACCAGCAACACAGCACTTACCCATACCACGCGCGACAACCGCTGCGTGCGATGTCATACCACCGCGAGATGTGAGAATGCCTTGAGCCGCAACCATGCCGAGAATGTCTTCTGGCGATGTCTCAACACGCGCAAGGATCGTCTTTACGCCCTTTTCTTTCCATTCGACGGCTTCTTCCGATGTGAAGACAACCTGGCCACAGGCGCCGCCTGGCGAAGCCGGAAGACCTTTTGTGAGAAGAGTCTTCTTTGCTTTTGGATCAAGAGTTGGGTGAAGAAGTTGGTCGAGCGCTTTTGCTTCTAAGCGAAGGAGCGCTGTTTGTTCGTCGATCAAACCCTCATCGATCATATCGCACGCAATTTTAAGCGACGCTTTCGCCGTGCGCTTACCATTGCGAGTTTGGAGCATCCAGAGTTTCCCCTGCTCGATCGTAAACTCCATGTCCTGCATGTCGGTGTAGTGCTTCTCGAGCTTCTGATAAGTCGAAACGAGGTCGGCGTAGCACTTCGGCATTTTCTCTTCGAGAGATTCGCCTGGGTGACCGCCCTCTTTCGCCGCAATCGCAGTGATATTTTGCGGTGTACGAATGCCCGCAACCACGTCTTCACCTTGGGCGTTAATCAACCACTCGCCGTAGAACGCTTTATCGCCGGTCGACGGGTTTCGTGTGAACGCAACGCCCGTTGCAGAGTCGTCGCCCATGTTGCCGAAAACCATCGACTGAACGTTGACGGCTGTGCCCCACGATTCAGGAATCGCGTGCAGGCCACGGTACGCAATCGCTCGTGGAGTCATCCACGATTTAAAGACGGCACCGATCGCACCCCAGAGTTGCTCTTTCGGATCTGAAGGAAACTTCTGGCCCGTTTGTTCAAGAACCTGCTGCTTAAATTTCTTCGTGAGAAGTTTCAAGTCGTCGGTCGTGAGTTCTGTGTCCAACTTGTAGTGCTTCTCTTCTTTCATGTCTTCGAGAGCAACTTCAAGAAGTGACGAGTTCATGCCCATCACGACATCCGAGTACATTTGAACGAAACGGCGGTAAGAATCCCAAGCGAAGCGCGGATTTCCCGAGCGCTGAGCGAGGCCTTCGACTGTCTCGTCGTTCAGGCCCAAGTTCAAAATCGTGTCCATCATGCCGGGCATTGAAGC
>CAJYOV010000391.1 GCA_913776405.1 Pseudobdellovibrionaceae bacterium | reverse complement strand
CGCAACGGGTGCCCTGGGTGGATTCTTTGGCATAGCGAGCCTGCCCCTTGAACTTCCGCTTTCGACGGCGATCATGCTTCGCTCGATCGTGACGATCGCATCCGAGTTCGGTTTCGACTCGCGAGATCCCGAAGTTCAACTTGAATGTCTTTACGTTTTGTCGCTTGGATCGCCGAGTTCGACCGAAGACGATGCGCTGAAGTCTGCGTATTGGACGTCGCGAATCGCGTTCATCGATTTGATCCGTAACGCCTCGAAAGAAATCGGGCGTTCCTCAGCGCCGTTTCTCGTAAAATTCCTGGCGCGGGTCGCATCACGCTTCGAGCTTGTCGTGTCGGAGAAAGTTCTTGCCGAAGCGATGCCGGTCATTGGCGCGGTCGGTGGCGGCGTCATCAACACAGCTTTCACGAAGCACTTTAACGATTGCGCTCGCTATCACTTCGGGCTTCGCGCGCTAGAGAGAAAGTACGGCGAAGCTGAAGTTCGATCGCATTACCAGGCTTGAGCCTAGCGTCTTAAGCCAGCCGGCTTTGAGAGAGCGCCGTCTGGCACGCCCTTTGATCTTGTTTCTGGTCGAACTCTCATCGTTTCGGTGGGAGCGCCTTCTGGTGCTTTTGAGAGCCCGAACTCACGGGTCGCACGAGAAGGAAACTGGAGACAAAAATGACAAGCCTGAAAAAATTGACCACTCTCTCGTTAGCGCTAGTTTTGACGGGTCTCTCATTTGCGGTGCTTACGAGCGCTCCGTCAAGCGCGCGTGCGCAAGTCGGTTTCGCTGCACCCATTTTAGCGTCTGACTCGATGGCCTGCGAAGCCTACATATTGAACAAAAAGGGCAAATGGAAATACAAAATGACGGCTGAACGTCAGAGCGAACGCTATCTCGTTTGGGGGAAGTTGATCATTCGTTTTGAAGCCGAAGTCTTCGCGGGCGGCCCCGGCACTGTCAACGGGCAGCTCGCCATCATGACCGATACGAAGCCTCGTGAAATTCTCCATCACTGGGTTTTCGATATCGGTGAGGAGTGGAAATTTCAAACTGAGATCGAGACGAGCGAAGGGCCAATCCGTTTGAAGTGCCATCTTTAAAGACGAACAATCTGTCCAAATCTCAGTCGAATGAGAATCTCTCGAGAGCTTTGAAAAGGCGGCGTAAGCTTGTCCCTAGTCGCTCGAAGGGGGACAGCCATGAAGACGCGTTTAACGGGTTCTTTTAAGCTCTCTACTGGCCTGGTTTCAGGATTTATCGGAGCCGTCATGTTGGTTGGTTGTGGCCAGCCTTCAGCCGTCACCCTGAGCGACGGCATGAGCGGTGTTTACGGCAGCGCTAGCGCGACCCTCTTGCGGTCGGGCCAGTTGAGTTCTTCCGACGGTCTTGAAGTCGTTAACTGTCATCGGTCGCCGCGACCAACACCGCGGCCATCTGAACCAAATCAGTCGTCAAATAAACTTTGTCTCGACATTGATGCCGCACTCGTCGGTCTCGATTCAACATCTGTATCACTTTCAGGTAACGCGGATGTCTCGGGGAACGCTCTTCTTGGCTCTCGTTCTTCGTATAAAGGGTCAGGCAATTCAAGTGTTTCAGGGAAACTGGGTTTAGGCTCGCGTTCGACTTATAGACTTTCGGGGAATGCCGCTGTTCGCGGTGGCGTTTTCTCGTCGGGCCTCGATGTTGAAACACGCGCCGAGAAAATGTCGAAGCTCTTAGCGCAGTTGCGTTCGGGCGTGCAGCTCTCGTCGATTACGAAAAGCCAAATCTTGAAGGGCAGTGGCGGTCTCAACGTGATTCGGGTGAAGGGGGCCTTGAAGCTTTCAGGCAATAACTCCCTGATCTTAAGCGGCTCAACGAAAGACATTTTCGTCATCAACGTTGAAAGCGATTTCTCGTTGAGTGGCAATGCCAGCATCTTGCTCACGGGTGGTGTGAAAGCATCGAACGTGATCTTCAACCTTCTTGGTAGTAGCTGCCGCGACCAGATGAGTCTCTCAGGTAGCGCCATCGTCAACGGCACAATCCTCGGCATTAGCCGTGAAGCTTCGATCTCGGGAAATGGCAAACTGAATGGCGCGCTCGTCGCGAAAGACCGCATCCAAATCACGGGTAACGGCTTCGCGATGAACCAATCCACGTTCTGCGCCGACGACGGTGACGACGATGACGGTGGCGTGGTAACACCAACGCCAACACCGGCACCGACTCCGGTAGCGACGCCGGCTCCAACTCCTGCGCCAACTCCGGTGGCGACGCCGGTTCCAACTCCTGCGCCGACTCCGGTCGCTACGCCATCGCCGTCGCCGGCTCCGGCGACAGAGGTTGTCATCTCGAATTTTAGAATCCTTGAGACGACGTCTGAAGCGATTAGCGTTGCTTGGACAACGAATGTTCCAGCCTCTTCTCAAGTTGCGTATCGCGATGCGAACGGAAACGGCGGATTCACGACAGTCAATACGGCGTTGAACACGAATCATGCCTTGACCGTTACGGGATTGGCGGCCGAGACGGTTTATCAGCTGCAAGCGCTCTCCATTTCGGCGGAAAATTTGGCGGGCCAGAGCCAGGTCTTGACCGTTTCAACGCAGCCGTAAGAGACTCACGCTCGGAACAGCCCTCACGGATGGAGCCCCGAGCGTGAATGTCAGCGGTAGCAGCGGCGCAAACACTGGCGCAAATAGTAGCGCTAGCAGTGGCGCAAATAAAAACAAAGCCGAGAGCGAAATCAAAATCGAGCGCGGGGATTTTCAGACTCCGCTCGAGTGGGCCCAAAATCTGACAGGTCTGTTACCGCGCTTGATTTCGATGAAGCCGGCTCTGATCGTTGAGCCCACGTGTGGACTTGGCGCCTTCCTCAAAGCGGCGTCAGAGACCTATCCGAACGCGGAAATCTTCGGCTTCGATCTCAATTCGACCTATGTCGAAGAAGCGAAATCGC
>CAJYOV010000390.1 GCA_913776405.1 Pseudobdellovibrionaceae bacterium | reverse complement strand
CCTCATCGGCTTCAAAAACCGCGTGTCGGTCATGAGCCAATGGGTTTGGAACTATGTCTTCTCCGGCAAGATTTCATGGGTCTTCTTGTTACCAAAAGGCGGCGGCATGTCGATTGACTTTGGCGGCCACACAATTCAAATCGTTACGCCTAAATCGCCGCTCGGTGATGCAATCGTCGGTCGTCACACAGGTGATCTCGCGCTCGTCGATACCGGCAAAGAAACTCGCGAATACGAAATCGTTTCGGTTCATTAATTAGGGCCGCTGAGACTCAGGGTCGCTGAGACTCTTTAAGTGCTTCAAGAATGCAGCCAGCGCCCCAGCTAAACGGCATTTCGCTGACGTACAGAAGCGTGCGTTTCGCAGCTAGCTCCGAATTTGGTTCATAGACTTCCGCGATGGCGCTGTCACGAATCGCAACATTCTCGAGTTCTGTAAAGATGCGGTTTGCTTCTACGGTATCACCATTTCGCAAACACGCTTTTGCGCTTAAGCCTGAGAGCCACGACCAAAGCAGTCGGTCGTGATAGTGCCGAAGGCCAACGACTTTCGTTGTCCAGCTAATCCACTCAATCGGATAATCAGGTGCACTCGCTGCACCTGGGATCTTCGCGCGGGTCCAAATCGGGTGCGCACGAAGCGACGGGTAGAGTGAGTAAGGTGGTCCCACGCTCTCGCCTTTCGATAAATCCGCAAGCGCATCTTCATTGAGCGCCAGCAAATTTCCGTCGAGAGAAACGAGATCGAGATTTCGATGCGAGCGATACACCTGAGTCTTCTCGTCGAAGAACGCAGGTCGTAGCAACTTCTGAAAGTTCCGCGCAGACTTAGGAACGTCTAAACCAAGTGGTTCTGCGCTCGCGAAAGCCTCAGCGAAAAGAGCGTTTGCAAAAAAAGTTTCGCCTTCTCTTGCTACGCTGTCTTGCCAATCTTCGAAACGACCCTGCGAGACAAGGGTTGTGCCTTGGTTCGTTCGAGCGAGACAAAATTCAAGCGCGTGCTGAAGAGCCGGTCGGTAGGTTTCCAACCAGGCAACATCAGGCGCTGCTCTCATGAGGTCAGCCGCTGTTCGTAGGACGAGCGCGTTCGAATCGATCGAGATAGTCCCATGTTCACCGAGATGTTCAGCTTTCAGCGGAGCGCGCATCTGGAACTTCTTCAGACTCTCCGGCAAAAATCGAAGTGCCGTGTGGGCTACAACCCTTTTCCATGAAGGCACCGACTCCAGCACTCGCGGTATGAGCCCGTCCGCGCGACGTTCTCGCAAAAGGTGGCTCACGTGATGGCGAACGACATCGGCGCGACCGATCGAAAGCAGGCCGCGTGAGGCAAAGCAGAAGTCGCGCGTCCACAGCGAGCCGAATTGATGACTGCCGGCCGCAAGGTAAGGGCCTTCATCGGTTGTAACGATGTTCGCTTCGAGCGACTTTCGCGCGATCTCGGAGAGCTTTTCGAACGGTCGTTCGTGGGAGGTCGAAGGTGAGGATGTTTTCATGCGCTGGCCTAGCTTAGGGAAAAAAGCACAGGGTGACCAGCGGCTCTCCCACGAACTGGCCAATATTTGACATGAGAACGGATATACGAGTTCTGGTTGGGCCCAGTCTTGCAGACCTATTCGGCGCCGGGTTTCAAAGTTTTTAACTTTTAAACACTGGCAGGCTCGGGGTCGCTTGGTTAAAACCTGCGGACCTTTGAATGAGGACCTATGCTACTGAACTCGCTTAAAAGAACGAAGAAAATTGGAATCGCCGTCGCTGTCGTTCTCTCGAGCGCCTTGACGACTGGCTGTAGCAATCTCTTCGATAAAGAAACGAAAGAGGACAAACCACTCGTTATTAAAAAAGAGTCCGTAGCTTGCTTAAAAGAAGCTAGTAACGACATCAACAAGTACGCGGAAGATGGCTCTGGAGATATCGGTCGTGTCATCGATTGTACGGTGAAAGCGATTGATGACTTCACATCCGACACTCAAGGTTCTGAAAACCAAAATGGCTACACGCGCGCCGAACTCGCAAACTTCATTGAGCAATACTTAACCGCTTCAGACTCGAAAACGGCTGGTGATGCGCCTGCTTACACAGAGCAAGGCTTGAACCTCAAGCAGCTCGTCATGGGCGGCTCGTCAGACAAGGTCTCGAAAGCTGAGATTGCGAAACTGAAGTCGCTTCTTCTACGTGCCAAGCCAATCCTCGTAAAGCTTGGGCCTGACATGAAAGTCGTGCTCCTTAAAGCTGACAAAGCTAATCATGACCAGGTCGAGCGAGCGAAATCGGCTGTAACAGAACTCCTTGCATTACTCTCGTCGGAATTCGATCGCGCGGCTCCGGGCCGACCTGATTGGGATATCACCGACATCGTGGACGCTTTAAAGCGCCTCGACTTTAAAAATGAGTCGATTGAAAAATGGCTGCCGGTCGTAAAGGTCACCAAGACCATGATGATGGGCGGAGATGAAGAAACGCTTCGGCCAAAAGAATGGTCGGGCATGATTCGAACGCTTGGGACAGCCTTCGGCCTCGTACTTCAGATTAAGTACGAAGCGCTCGAGAACGACGACGCTTTGGGCGCGGGTCTTCCAGGTATCGAGATCGCGATGAACGATGCTCTGGGCCTTTTGGATGCAGGCGTTCGCGCAAACGGCGGCGCTATCGAAGGCAAGACTCTGAAGCGTTTGATCGATCTCGTTCTCCCAAGAGTTGAGCTGCCTGAGAAAATCCAAGGTCTTCAGGCGACGACTGCTAAAAACTTACTGCCGATTCTTCTCGGTAAAGCTCTCTGCGGCTCTTACAGCGAAGACTGCTTGAAAAACCAATCGACTGATTTGACGTCGACTCATGTCGCACGCCTTCGCACTCTTTTGTTCGATTGGCTCTCGGGCCAAAAAACAATTAGCGCTGCGTTCAAGAACCGAGCGACAGTGCCGGTTTCGTCGATGGCAAAAGTCTTGGCGTCGAACGTGATTCGTCCAAATCAATTCAAGGACCAAGTTCGTTATCAAATTTCGCTTCGCTCACAAGCGCAATTGATGAGTTTCTTTGACCTCGGCCGACCGCCTCTAGAGGATGAAGAGGGTCGCTTGCTCGTCATGAATAAGCGCGAGCTCCGTGACGTCACACGAAAAGATCTGACGAAGATCAACCTTCTTCGCACGGTTGTTCTCGCAGTTCTTCAAGGCTGGTCGACAAATGCGAACAACGCAAAAAACCTGACGGGCCTAACAGATAAAGAAACCGATCGCGTCTATCAGGATCTGATTCCGCTCGGAGCCGACTTGAAGTGGATGGACACTCGAAACACGCAAGCCGGCATTCGTACCTTCATGGAGACGGCGATCTTCATGGCGTCCTCGAATGGCGACGCGTATCTAAACCTTCAGGAAGGTGTTGAGTGGTTCAACTTCGTCATGACAGGCGGTATGCTCGCAGACAAGATCTACGAAAAAGAAATCGAGCCGATGTGTCAGCTCCAACAGGAAGACATCCTCGGGAAGAAAAAAGTCGAGATCAATTGCTTCCGCAAGCGCTTCCTTGCGGTGTGGTCGCACTATCTCACCAACCTTCCGCATCTCGTTTCTTGGGTGAAACAAGATGGATCGGGTCAACGTGCGCGCGCGCTTCTGAACGCTCTTGAATCGGCCTCACGTAGCAAGGGTGTGACAAACGACCCAATGGATTCATCTGAGTTCCGCTCGATGATTCCGATTGCTCAGTACCTTGAGTCGATCTTTGCGCGCTTCGATCAGAACAAGAACGACGTCCTCGATCACGAAGAAGTCTGGTCAACATTTCCGCTTCTTCAACCGTTTATTAAGCAAATGGGCAAGGGCAGCGCAGATTCCGAAGAAATCCAGCGGACCGTGCTTTCGTATATCTTGAAGTACGGGGAGTGCCCGGAGCCGACGCTAATCGATAAGGCGTGGGTTGCTTACTGGGTTGTCGCGCGCCGCTTCCAAAGCGATACCGCTGATCGCATTCAAGTTCTGAAGGTCATTGCGAGCTTCGGTATCGCAAACCGCAAAGACCGCGTGCGTTCGATTCAGGCCTATTACGAAGAAAATTCGGGTGCTTTGAGAAAGCTTCTGGCGACCGGTGCCTCGACGGATGAATCGGCAGCAGCGTCGATCGCGGGCCTCTTCCAGTGTCAGAAGCCCGCCGTTCCGGTTCTGGCTGAGCTCATGAAACGACCGCAGAACTTGAACGCTCTGGCGCCTGTCGCCGGCCCCATCAAAGTCGACAAGTTCATCGCGAACGTAAAGTACCTGACCGAGAACAACGCCACGCTTCAGCGCTACTGCTTACCTTTCTAAAGCGTTAACAAACCGCTCCGCGGTTTGCGCGCTGGCAGCGCGTGGAGCTAACGTAGGCATCTAACCTTGGAGTTGAGATGTCGACGTTTGACCTGACGGTTCCGCAGTTTATTCATACGCTTAAAAATTTGAATTCGATTCTTGATAAGGCGGCGGCGCACGCTGACCACCGCAAGTTCGATGCGAATAACTACCTGACGCTTCGCTTGGCGCCGGACATGCTTCCGTTCACGAAGCAGGTTCAGATTGCGTGCGATAGCGCTAAGGGAATTGTGCGTTTGGCTGGGCAAGAAGTGCCGAAGCATGACGACACGGAAACGACGCTTGCCGAGCTGAAAGAGCGCGTGAAAAAGACGATTGCGGTTCTTGAAGGCTTGAAGCCTGCGCAATTCGAAGGTTGGGAAAAGCTTTCGATCAATCTGAATTTCCCTAAAGGCAAGAAGCTGCAAGCATCGGAATGGTTGCCGAAAATGGTGATCCCGAATTTCTTCTTCCACGTCAGCATGGCTTACGCGATTTTGCGAGCAGCAGGCGTTGAAATCGGTAAGAACGATTTCCTCGGCGAAAGAAATCTGCAGGATCAATAAAAGCAAGACGAGTAAGAGTTCGAAAAACAAAACGCCGCCCCGAACAATGGGTGCGGCGTTTTGTTTATCTAGCGTGAGAGTCGCGCTTAGAAGCCGAGTGCGAGACGAACTGCGAAGACGGAAGGCGTGTCGCCAGCGACGTCATCAAGCAAGATCGTGTAGTGAGCGTTTACGTCCCAGTTCAGTTCAGCCGCTTGGAATTTGAAACCAGCTGCTGCACCGAGAGCGAGGTTGCTCGCTTGATTCGATTCCGTGTCGCGAGCGAAAGCGTAACCGACGTCCGCGCCGAGGTACGGCTTACCGAATGTCAAAAGTTCGCGTGACGGGTAGAACTCGCCTGCAACACCGAAGTTCAAGAAGCGAGATGCTTCAGAACCTGTACCGAAGTTCAAGTCACCGAATGCTTTACCGACAAAGTTGTCCGTAAAGTCGACCGCGTAGCCGATCAAGATATCGTACATGACGTTATCGTTGTCCATACCGATACCGAACGATGGGCCGAGACCGACTTGGATCTGACCAGCGCGGTCTGGATTCATCAAGCGGGGGCTTGGTGCTGTGAGCTCACCGACTGAAGGTGAGCCTGCGCCTGCCGATGGCGTGTAGCTCGTGTTGTCAGCGGTTGCCGACGTCGCTGCTGGTCTGCGACCAACAGTTTGGTCATCGGTCAAGTTCGAGCGCGAACGTGAACCATTCATTTCGATCGCGCCTTGCGATTCAGATGTGTCAGCTGCGTAGCGATCAGAGCTAGACTCAGTCGTGTCATAGCTGTCGGCATCGTCTGCGCTCTGTGATGTTGCGCTCATTGTGCCGTCATCTTCGTCCATCTCGTCACCGTAGCCATCGTCCTGAAGCGCTGTTTCGGTAACCGCCATCGCGCGAGCGCGTGAAGCGTCGTACGAGTTGATAGTCTCTTCGCTCATCGCGAGAACTTCGCCGTTTTTAATCTTCTCGATTCGGAGAACCATTTCGTCGCCACGAGCGAGAACTGTTGGCTGTAGAACAAAGTCAGCTGCGTTCGGGCGTGTGACCAATTGGTGTTCAGGCATGCTGCGAACCGCGCTCTTGACGAGGCTTGTGACTTCAGCAACCTGGCGGCGCGAAAGATCTGAACCGCGTGCTTGCTGAACAAAAACGTCTGCAGCGAACGCGCTAGAAGTGAAGGCGAACGAGGCCGCAAGTAATCCGAGTGCTTTCATAAAAATTCCCCCTTGAAATCAAGCCGTCATGTCGACGCAACAGTGAGAGGATGGGCTCGTTTTTCTCGACAGACCAGGTCTAGGACGCACATATGACGACAGTTAAACGACTCACGCTCGAGATGTTGGGATTCTCTCGTTACAGCGGCAACACTGTGGCACTCGACGACACCCTTTCGCCTGAGACGGATGATCTGTAGCCGCACTCGAGTAAAAGACTAGACCTTCTTTAAACCATCGGAGAGTTTAGCTTTACATCGTGATTTCGTAATCTGTTGTATAGCCTTAATCAGTAAGTGGTTTTGTCCTTACGACGACAATCGGGGGCCGCCTGAAAGACACATCGAGACGCACATCACTCGCAGACTTTTCGATCAACCGGCCCGTGTTTGCGTGGATGTTGATGACGTTCTTGATCGTCTTCGGCGCGATTTCATTCATGCGTTTAGGCGTAAGCCAAATGCCCGACGTCGATTTTCCGGTTTTGAGTGTCTCGATCACTTACGAAGGCGCGGCACCTTCCGTTATTGAAGCCGATTTGGTAGAGCCGATTGAAAGTCGCGTGATTGCGGTCGAAGGCTTAAAAGAGATTCGATCTACGATTCGTCAGGGTGGCGCCACGATCAACCTCGACTTCGAGATCGATCGCAACATCGATGCGGCTCTTCAAGAAGTGCAAGCGGCAATCAGTCAGATGCGTTTGCCTGTTGGGATCGACCCACCAACGATTCGCAAACAAAACCCGGAAGAAGATCCAATATTGACTCTCGGTCTTCAGTCGACTCAGAGCCCTCGCGATACAATTCGATTCGCCGATCTCGTCCTGGTCGATCAACTTCAAGTTTTACCAGGCGTAGGCGAAGTCAATATACAAGGCTTCAGCACAAGAAACCTCAGAATCTTTGTCGATAATCAGAAGCTAAAACGAAATCTTTTAACCGTCCTCGACGTGGCGACTGCGATTCAGCAAGGTCATTCCGAACTCGGTGCCGGTTTCATCGAAGACCAAAAGAAATCAACGAACGTTCGCGCGATGGGTGAGGGCGTTGAGCCGGAGGATATCGGCAATCTTTGGATTCGAAGCCGCGGTGGCGAAGTCATTCGTGAGCCTGTTCTACGTGTGAAGGATATCGCGACAGTTGAAGATGGTCTTACCGATGTCCGCAGACTTGCACGCATCAACGGAGTTTCGGGCCTTGCGCTAGGAATCAAAAAGCAGCGCGGTTCGAACGAAGTGAAAGTCGCTGAAGAAGTTTACAAGAAGGTGGCCGAGCTCAATAAGACGATGCCGGAAGGCTACAAGCTTCAGGTGAACTCAGACTACTCGAGAGCCACGGGTCAGATCGTCGAAACAACAACGCACAAGCTGATGATGGCGGCGGTCGCAACGGCGATCATTTGCTTTTTGTTCCTGGGCACGTGGACTTCGGTGATCAACGTTCTGCTCTCAATTCCGACATCGATTCTGGGCACGTTTATCGTGCTGTACTTTGCGGGCTTCACGCTGAATCTCTTTACACTTCTCGCACTCGCTCTTGCGATTTCGATCGTTGTCGACGACGCGATTATGATGCTCGAAAATATTATTCGCCACTTCAAAATGGGAAAGTCGCGAAAGGTTGCATCGTCGGATGGTGCTGCGGAAATCTGGCTTGCAGCCCTCGCTGCGACAGTTGCGGTTGTCGCGATCTTCCTGCCGGTTATCTTCATGAAGGGGATTATCGGGAAGTTCTTCTATCAGTTCGGAATCACGATTTCGACCGCCGTTTTGCTCTCGCTGCTTGAGGCCATCACATTGACGCCGATGCGTTGCGCGACCCTCATGCGAAGAGGCGATGATGAGGGTTGGTTGCCGACGCGAACTGCAAAGATCTTTCACGCGCTCGCGCGAAGTTACCGTGCAACTCTGGCGCTTGCGCTGCGTTTCCGGTGGCCTGTTCTCGTTATCTCGACAGGTCTTTTTATTCTTAGCGTGATGCTCTTTGGCCATCTTAGAAAAGAATTTGTTCCGGCGTCGGACCAGAACTTGGTGTTTCTCAACATCCAGACACCGACCGGCACATCCTTGACCGCGACAAATGATGCAGTCACGAAGGTCGAAAATTGGGTTAAGTCTCAGCCCTCGGTCGATCACTATTTTGTATCGGTTGGAAGTGGGGGCGGGGGTGCTGCCGTAAACTCGGCGTTCATGGGCATAACGCTGAAAGAAAAAGCGGATCGACCTGAGATGCCTCATACGAAGTTTATGCAGCTTGCGCGAGACACATTTAAGGGCGACAAGTCTTTAAGATTGAACGCACGCGATGCCTCGAGCCGAGGTCTGACTTCGGGCCGAAGCTATCCGATCGCGTTCAACATTCGCGGACCCGATTACAAAGTCTTGAAAGAAAAATCTGAAGCGATCATTAAAAAGCTTCAGGATTCAGGCATGATTGCGGACGTCGACACCGACTATAAAGAGGGTCAACCCGAGCTTCGCCTGATGCCATTGAGAGATCGCGGCGCGAAGTACGGTGTCAGCACGGAAGCCATCTCCGAAACTGTTTCGGCTGCTGTAGGCGGCCTTCGCCAGGGTCAATTCACCAATGATGGCCGTCGTTACGATATTCGCATCAGTCTTCCTGCAGACGAGAGAACGACACCTGAGCAAGTCGCTCAGCTTCAAGTTCGTAACTTCGCATCCAACCTTGTACCGCTTTCCGATCTCGTGAAGATGGAGACGGTCTCAACGGTCCAAAGTATTACACGCATCAATCGGAGCCGAGCGATCTCGATCTTTGGCAGCCTTTCACCGGGGAAATCGCAATCAGACGCGCTCGCTGCGGCTGAACGCATCTCGAGAGAAGAGTTGCCAACGGGTTATACATTCAATCTCGAAGGTGCCGCGCAAACATTCGACGAGAGCTTCGGAAGCCTTTACTTCTCGCTCGCGCTCGGCGTTCTCGTCGCCTACATGGTTTTGGCATCGCAATTTAATAGCTTCCTGCATCCAATCAGCATTTTGCTGGCTCTTCCATTCTCGGTGAGTGGCGCTTTCATTGCGCTGGCGTTATTCGATCAGTCGTTAAACCTCTACTCAATGATCGGCATCTTGCTTCTTATGGGGATCGCGAAGAAGAACTCGATCCTTCTTGTCGAGTTCACGAATAAGGTTCGCCACGGTGAGGCCGTTCACGAAGAGGGCATGGACTCTTTCGATGCGGCGGCGAACGGCGGCCGTGGCCCCACGGTAGATGAAGCTCAGTTAATTGCGTGTCCGGTGCGTTTAAAGCCGATTTTAATGACATCGGCTGCGACAGTCGCGGCGGCTCTACCGCTCGCGATCGATCATGGGCCTGGAAGCGAAACGCGCATTCCGATGGGCCTAGCCATTGTCGGCGGCACGATCATCTCGACACTCTTCACATTGTATGTCGTACCTTGTGCTTACAGCGCGCTCTCAAAACTAGAGAGCAAGCCAGATCCTGAAGAAGACGAAGTCGCAAGCGGCGTGGGTGTTAATCCTTAACTTTAGCGTCGACCATCTTCGACCAGTAAGCCGAGACATCGATCTCGGCTTCCAGGCGCTTCAAGAAGGCGAAGATACCGCCGAGCTTCCGGTGAAGGAAGATGATCTTTCTTGGCGGTGGTGAGAACTTCAAGCTCTGCGCAAACGCTTGAGTTGCCTCGCGCGTACGTCGTGAATAATCCGCATCTTTGAAATCGAACGCAGTCGCGTCTTTGGCGAACGGCTCGATCGAAAGAATCATCATGTCAGCTAAAAGCTTGCGCGACTCTGGACCTTCTTTATCGCTCATGAGGCCAAAATCGATAGACGCTTGAACGATCGCTTCAGGATCGCGGGAGTTCACGACTTTCAGAAGCTTCACGTACTCTCGGCGGAAGTCTGCGGTGTAACGAAGAGTTGCGCCGAAATCTAAAACGACGAGTTCGAGATTGTCAGGTCGAATGAGAAAGTTGCCGTAGTTGGGGTCCGTTTGAACTAAGCCCCACTCAAAGAATTCGCGGCAATATAAATCGAGGAGCCTGCGGCCGATTGTGTTTCGAGCTTCAAGCGATGGCTTTGTCTTTAGCCAGTCTTGCAAGGTGATACCTCGTTCCCACGACATGGTGAGAACACGCTTCGATGAAAATTCCGGAAGTGGAACGGGCACGACGAAATTTGGGTCGCCATCGAGAAGAGCGCGGTACTCTTGCATATGACGAAGCTCAAGCTCGTAATTGGCTTCTTGATGGAGGACGAGACGCAGTTCATCGAACGTTTCGTCGAGCTGCACACGACGGCCCGTCACGGTCACCAAGCTCTGCGCGAGCGTTTTTAGAATTTTAAGATCGGAATCGATCGAGTCTGCGATACCAGGGTACTGGATCTTGATTGCAACTTCTTGATCATTAACCCGTGCGCGGTGAACTTGGCCGATACTCGCGCTAGCTTCAGGAACGATGGTGAGTCCCTTAAATTGCGCGATCTTATCTTCACCGAGATCTTCTTCGAGAACACCTCGTACGATCGACCAATCGACAGGGTCCGCTTTACCTTGAAGTTTCGAGAGGATTTCAACGGCTTCAGGTGGGAAAAGATCGGCACCGTCGAGACTCAACAGCTGACCTGCTTTCATCGCGGCGCCTTTGAGCTGCGAGAGATGTTCAGCGATGAGCTTCGCTTGATCGATTCGAGTTTTGAGACGGCCCGAGGCGATTTCTTCCACGCCGCGGGCGAATTTGTCTTTTACGTTTTGAGTGATCTCTCGGCCACCGACCTTAGCCGCTAACCCCAACAGTTTGATCGAGCGAGAACGCAGATTCGATTTCATTTTCTTCTTCTTCTAGGCTTTCAACTCTTTCAAGTTCGCTAACGTCGACGCTCACATCGGTGTGAAGATCGAAGCTTCTTACAATTTCATACACCGGTCTCGGACCGTGGAGAACACTTTCATATAACGCAATCCGAGAGACCGTCACATCCTCAAAAGACGTTCGCACATAAGGCGACACTAAGTCTTTTCCAGATCGTGACTTCCGTGTGCGAGCAAGTGTTAAGTGCGGAATATAGTCGCGACCTTCGGGCTCAAAACCAATTTGCGCGAGCGCCTCAGCCAGTTCACTTTGCACGAAACTGAGAGCCCGACTTTTGCGGACGCCGGCCCAGAGAACTCGCATGTGATGTTCGTCAGGAAAGGCGCCCAGGCCCCGAATCGATGTTTCGAATGGCGGTAGAACACTGGCAACACGTTCGATCGCTTCGATGATTTGAGGGATTTTTTCGCTCGAGACGTTACCGAGAAAATTCAGCGTCACGTGGTAGTTCTTAGAGGGCACCCACTCGAGATCGATTTCTCGTTTATCGGCACCGATCTTCGTTCGTTTAACTGCGCTTTCGAGACTCGATCCGATCTTGACGGGAAAACCAATGAAAAGGCGCTTCGACACTAAAAGCCTCCATTCAAAATTTTCGTCCCTAGCGCAGTGGCGCTAAGGCCGCTTGCTCGAGAGATGCTCGGCATCCCTTAGTCTCAAGCACACGACGTCCTTCTCGCTTTGTAAAGCGGGGAGGTGATCGGGTCTAGGTTTTGTCACGATTCAGATATTTGCTAATGGGCAATATTACTTTGAGTCGATAGCGACATTCACCCAAGTCGGCTCGAGGACGCGTTCTAGCTCCTTGGGCGCAAGTTCTACGAGAAAACCTTTGCCACCGCCATTGATTAAGATTGTTTCAAAATCGAGAATGGTTTTTTCAGCGTAGACGGGCATTTTCTTTTTTGTGCCGAAAGGCGAAGTTCCACCGACCTGGTAGCCAGAGTGGCGATTAGCAACTTCAGGTTTGCAGGGCGCAATCGACTTCACACCGATTTGCCGCGCGAGTTCTTTTGTGGAGACTTGTTTGTGCCCATGCATGAGAACGATGAGCGGATGCTTCGATTCATCTTCCATCACTAGGGTTTTGATCACGCGCTCTTCAGGGACGCCGAGTTCTCTCGAAGAAACAGCGGTGCCGCCTTTTTCTTCGTACTTATAAAGGCGTGGAGTGAAATCGACTTTGTTCTCGCGAAGCATATGGACGGCAGGGGTAACTGGGTACTTTGTTTCTTTCATTCTCGCGCTCGTGATTCGATTAGCTTCCGGCAAAGTTGTGAGATCAATGACACAAAATCGAAGCGCCATTGTCATGCACATTTCGACCAGCACGGGTTATATTCTTCGTTACGGGCTCTCCGCTAAACAACGGATTGTCACTGTAGAATCGAACTAATGAGTTTAAGACTTTAATTTCTTCGGAAACTAAATTTTGAAATCGGAAGTTCATCAGTATTCTTTGAGACATCCTAACGGATCCCGGTTGAAAGGCATCAGGTTT
>CAJYOV010000389.1 GCA_913776405.1 Pseudobdellovibrionaceae bacterium | reverse complement strand
CGGCATCTGCGACATGCTTTCGGTGCCGCCCGTCAGAACAACGTCCATCGTGCCAGATTTGATTTTCTCAAACCCGTTCGAAATCGACTCAAGAGCCGATGCGCAATTGCGATGCACTGTATAGGCTGACGTCTTCTCAGGAATGCCTGCGTTCAGTGCAACCACACGCGAAATGTTCACGGCATCCGGCGGGTTCCCCGTGTTACCGATGATTACTTCGTCGACGAGGTTCACATCGAGGTTTGTCTTCGCCAGAAGCTCGCGAAGGGCCGCACGACCGAGCTCGGCCGGATGAACTGTTTTAAGTTTCGTATCCGCTTTCGCAAACGGGGTTCTGACCCCTTCTACAATCACAACATCGCGTGGGCTGTTAGCCATGGTGTATTCCCTCTAGAGTGTCTCTTTAGTGCAGCGGTTGACCTCTCTATTGTCAACGAGACGCGTCTCATTCGCAGAGCGTCAATTGCGCGATGAGACAGACAAAATGCCGAAAAAGCCGTCAAGGAAACCCGACGTTGACAGCAGTAACTACTCTACCTAGCCTGGTCGCGAAATTTCAGACGCCAAACGCGCCGCCGGTCGTTCATTTCGAGAACGCTCGAACGCGCACAGAATCGCGCCTAACATCGCGACGAGAATCGCGCCCAAGATCGCGACCAGAAAGTAGCACCATGGCATTGGACAAAATGGGATTGGATAAAGAGGCACTCGAATATCACAGTTCCGCCCCCGCTGGAAAAGTTGAAGTCAGCTCGAGCAAACGATGCAGCACCGAGCGCGACCTTGCGCTCGCTTACTCTCCGGGTGTGGCAGCTCCCTGCAAAGAGATCGCGAAAAATCCTGACACGGTTTATGACTACACGACAAAAGGCAATTTGGTTGCCGTGATCACAAACGGTACAGCCGTTCTCGGTCTCGGTGACATCGGCCCGGCTGCGGGCAAGCCCGTGATGGAAGGTAAAGGCGTTCTCTTTAAACAGTTCGCTGGAATCAACGTTTTCGACTTGGAATTAAACACTAAGAATGTCGACGAATTCTGTAATGCCGTTCGCCTTCTTGAGCCTACGTTCGGCGGCATCAACCTCGAAGACATCAAAGCGCCAGAGTGCTTCGAGATCGAAGAGCGACTTAAAAAAGAAATGAACATTCCGGTGTTCCATGACGATCAACACGGCACTGCGATCATCTCAGGCGCAGCGATGTTGAACGCGGCCGAAATCACGGGTCGCAAAATGAAAGACATCAAAGTCGTCATGAACGGCGCAGGTGCCGCTTCAATTTCGTGCGCACGCATTTTTATCGCGCTCGGTGTTCAACCAAAGAACTTGATCATGTGTGACTCGAAAGGTGTGGTCTACAAAGGCCGCACTGAGGGTATGAACAAGTACAAACAAGAATTCGCGGTCGAAACGTCAGCTCGCACGCTCACAGATGCATTAAAAGGCGCCGATTGCTTCATCGGTCTCTCCGTTGCGGGCGCCCTGACTGTCGACATGATCAAAGAAATGGCGCCAAAGCCGTTGATCTTCGCAATGGCAAACCCGGATCCAGAAATTTTGCCGCCGGCAGCGAAAGCCGCACGCCCTGACGCGATCATCGCAACGGGCCGCTCAGACTTCCCGAACCAAGTGAACAACGTTTTGGGCTTCCCGTTCATCTTCCGCGGTGCTCTCGATGTTCGCGCTTCCGCAATCAACGAAGAAATGAAACTCGCAGCGGTTCACGCGATCGCGAAGCTTGCACGCGAAGACGTACCTGAGCGCGTATCGGCCGCCTACGGTGGTCAGAGCTTCTCGTTCGGTCCAGATTACATCATTCCAAAGCCATTCGACCCTCGCGTTCTCTTGTGGGTCACGCCTGCGGTCGCAAAAGCTGCGATGGAATCTGGCGTTGCTCGCAAGCCGATCGCTGACTTCCAAGCTTACCGCGACCAGCTCGAGTCACTTCAAGGTGCTAAGCAATCGTTCGTCCGCACGGTCATGCACCGAGTGCGCAATCAGGCGACTGCAAAAGGCGAAGAACTTCCGCTGATTGTCTTCCCTGAAGGCTCGTCGACAAAAGTTTTGAAAGCGATCAACATTTGCGTTCAAGAAGGTATCTGTCGCCCCGTGATTCTCGGTTACCGTGAAGCGACTCGCAATAAGATCAAAGAGCTCGGCTTCCACGATCTTGAAAATGTGCCGGTGATTCACCCGTCCCAAGATGAGAAGTACCAGGCATACGCCGCACACATGTACGAAACGCGTCAGCGTAAAGGTGTCATGTTCCGCGAAGCCGAGCGCCTCATGGCAAACCCGGACTACTACGCAGCGATGGCCGTTCAGCTCGGCGACGCCGACGGTATGGTCACGGGTGCTACACAAAACTACGCGGAATGCGTTCGCCCGATTCTTGAGATCATCGGCTCAGGTCGCCGTGGTGTCGCTTCAGGCTTGAACCTCGTTATCTTCAAAAACAAGATGTATTTCTTCTGTGATACGTCGGTAAATATCGACCCTACCGCAGAGCAGTGCGCAACGTTTGCGATCCACGCAGCTCGCGTTGCGGAGTACTTCAAAATTCAACCGCGCATCGCGATGTTGTCGTACACGAACTTCCGTTCGAAAGCGGAAACGCCTCGCAAAATGCGCGACGCTGCGGCTCTCGTAAAGAAGAACTACCCGCACTACATCGTCGACGGCGAGATGCAAGCCGACACGGCGGTGAACCCAGACATCGTCGATCGCATCTTCCCGTTCTGCGATGTCAAAAACGGCGCAAACATCTTGGTGTTCCCGAATCTCGATTCGGGCAACATCTCGTACAAGCTCGTTCAACAGCTCGGCGGCGCTGAAGTTATCGGGCCTTTCTTGATGGGCGTTAAAAAGCCGGCAAACGTTCTTCAGAGAACGTGCACGGTCGAAGACATCGTCAACACGGTTGCGATGACAGCTCTTCAAGCGCAAGCGATGAAAGAGCTCGGTTCATCGATGAGAGTTTGATTAATAGCGCGCTGAAAATCCGAGGAAGGGGTTGAGATCGTCAGCCGCTTCCGAAAGGCCCAAGTTCAAGCCGATATCGAACTGGATATCTTTGGTGAAGCCGTACGTGAAACCGAAATCCAACGTGCTGATGAACCCGGCGCCGCTGATGTCAGCCTGCTCACCGTAAAGTTCGACGTAGCCACCGACATCGTCGAAGAGGTCGTGCCCGAGCGTAACCGATGCGATGAAATCTGTCTGAAAGCCTGCGCCTTCGGATTAGATCGGAAGAGCACACGTCTGAACTCCAGTCACGACACTACAT
>CAJYOV010000388.1 GCA_913776405.1 Pseudobdellovibrionaceae bacterium | reverse complement strand
TCGACACCAGGATGGATCCGCATGAATCGAAATGAATTGAAGGCGAGCTACCGCAACTGGTTAACAGAATTTGTTTCGCCAGTATGGTTAAAGGGTAGCTTCGATGAGAAGATCGGGCTGTTCGCGGAGAATCTCGATTTGACGGGATCGCCAGTAGGCAATGAGTACCGATCAATGGTTCAAGCTCGCCAGATTTTCAGTACCCACGCTTTCCTGAAGATGGGGCTCGCTCAGTCACCATCACAGGCGAACTTGCTAAAAGAGCATGGGCTTCTTTCAGCACAGATTTGCGTCGACAAATGCCAGCAGTCGAACGGATCCTACGTTCAATCAATCGATTCTCGGTATCAAGTCAAGAATCCGGAGCCGGTACTATACACTCAGGCTTTCGCAATTTTCGGTTTGGCTCATGCGTATCAGCTTTCGCCAGATGAGAACTTCAAGGCGGCAGCAAAGCGCGTTGTTGAGTATCTTAGACGTGAACGCGTAGTCGCAGCTGGTGGTTTTTCGGAACTGATCGTCGGTAAGACTTTGTATCAGTCGAACCCTCACATGCATCTGTTCGAAGCCGCGATCGAGTGGCTCGAGGCGGCTCCCGAAAAAATTTGGGAAGACCTTGCGGATGAACTCTTCGCGCTCGCAAAGGCAAAATTCTATCAGGATGACAGCGGCGCGCTTTGCGAGCACTTCGATGAACAATGGCGGCCGCTGCTTGAAAACGGAGACTTCTTCTTCGAGCCAGGGCACCACTATGAGTGGGCGTGGCTGGCGTTGCGATACGGAAATCTACGGAAGCGCGACACGAAAGAATTTGCGCAAGCGCTTCATCAGACGGCGGAGCGATACGGTGTCAGCTCAGCTAACAAACTCGTGTTGGACGAGGTCTGGAGCTCCAAAGCGGTCAAAAAGCCGTCGTCTCGGATCTGGCCGCAGTGTGAGCGAGTGAAGTCGGCAGTCTTAACCGGAATGCAGCTGGAGAACGACCAACGTGAAGCAGCGCTGGAAGTGGCAGATTCTGCGATTGTGGCAATACTGAATTATCTTAAATCAGTTCCGCGAGGTTTCTGGTTTGAGTTCGCCGATGACCACGGGCGATACCATTATCAAGCAGGCCCCGTCGCGAAAGCCAGTACGCTTTATCACATCATTGGCGCGCTAGAGCAGCATGACTCGCTTCTAAGAGCTTGATGCCGACTGAAGCGCTGTCACGAACAGCCGATTCCGGTCTAAGCAATGTCTACTCGTTTCAGAAATCTCGGAAACTTACCTTTGAGTCGCAAAGCTGGCTCTTCGATAACCTTCCAGGAAAAGGCGGCGATCGGTAAAATGATTGCCATGGTAGCGAAGAACAAAGCGTAACCGTTTCGGGCAAACCCAAGTTTAAGTAAAGTCTGCTGAGTCGGGTAAGAAAGAATGTAGATTCCGTAAGAGCAATCCCACCAACGGTCCGCCTTCGGGAGGTAACATTTTGGATGGAGTGAGAACACATAAGCCGCGTAGACCCAGGCGAGAGTTAAGTATAACCAATTTGCCGAAAATAGCGCACCGATGAGAAGTGCGCTCGCAACGCTGAAGCTAAGGCGGAAATAATCTCTGAACAGATATGCCAGAATGCCTATCGTGAAACTGGTTGTGAGAGCTAGATATGGTTCCTCTTTGCCGATCATCGGGAGTTTAAAGGCGTTCTGGAACCACTCAAGCACGGTGCTTAGAAGTGGAAGTTTAAACATCGAGCAAACAACAATGGTCAGAACGACCGCAAGAAAGCTCCAACGTTTTGCTAGTAATCCGCAAAGGCCCAGCAGCATGGTGTAGATGTAGAACCGAAACTCATATCCTAAGGTCCAAAGCGAGCCGTTCACGCCTTTTTCAGGGTTGGATTGAAAGACTCCAGCGAAGTCTTCGAGTTTAAAAATCGACGACTTGCCGACGTAAACCGCTGCGGCCGTTAAAGTCTCGGAGTTAACGGGGAGAAAGAGAATTAGAATTGCAGCCGCAGTTAAGAAATTGGCAAACACGAGTCCAGGCAGGAGTCTGAGAAGGCGCGCTTCCAAAAAGGTTGCCC
>CAJYOV010000387.1 GCA_913776405.1 Pseudobdellovibrionaceae bacterium | reverse complement strand
CCGGCCGTTTTCAATTTTAACGCCCTTCGAATGCGCTCATTGGGATCTTGAGAAACAGACCTACACAGAGGGTGTGCCCGTAGCGCCTGCGCGAGGCGAATCGGTCGACGATCTTTGGAAGAGCTATTACAAGTCGAGTTTCAACCCGGCGCGCTTGAACATTCCGATGATGAAAAAAGAGATGCCGGTTCGTTACTGGAACGCGCTTCCAGAAGCCGACATCATCCGCGACCTCATTCAAGAAGTGCCGGAACGCCTGAAGAAGATGGCAAAAAACCAGAACGTGCGGGCGATTCCGCCCGAGTCGACGGATTTAGCCATGCTCGAAACGGCAGCGAAGGCGTGCACGGCGTGCCCGCTTTATAAAATCGGAACGCACATGGTTTTCGGAGAAGGCGCACGAAACGCTCGGATCATGATCATCGGTGAACAGCCCGGCGACACCGAGGATCTTGAGGGCAAACCGTTCCGCGGCCCTGCTGGCAAGGTGTTAGACCGCGCTTTACTCGCAACGGGTCTCGATCGCTCTGACATCTATGTCACGAACGCTGTGAAACATTTCAAATGGAAGCCGACAGACATTCCGAACCCTCAATCGCCGACAGGCAAAACGCGTTTACATCAACGCGCCTCCGGTTCAGAAATGCATGCCTGCAAACCATGGCTAGAAAAAGAGATCGAAGCCGTGCGACCTGACGTGATCGTGTGTCTCGGCGCAACCGCCGCGCAGGCGATTTTCGGCAAGGTCTGCAAAATTTCCGACTACAAAGAAAAGCTCATCACCGATTTGCCATGGGCGCCAAACGTGTTGGTCAGTTATCACCCCTCCGCAATCTTGCGCGCGATGGACAAAGACGAAGCCAATGCGATGGAAGAAAACATGGTTAAAGCGCTCGCTCTTGCACGCGACCTCACCAACTCTCAATAAAAAAGGCAGAGCCCACCGGACTCTGCCTTTTTAAGTTTTGCGATCTCGAGTTTTTAGAACGAGAAACGACCCGCAACGTTCAAACGAACATCGCTGAGTTTATCGACATCGCTGCCGCTTGCTTTTTCACGCCAGATCAGTTGCGGGATGAAGCTGAAGTTTTCTGCACCGAGACGCGTGTAGAGGCTTACGCCGATCAAGCTGCGCGACGCTGCGAATTCACTTTCTACCCCGTTTGTTTCTGAGTCGATCGCCGAGTAAAAGTCGTACGTGAGAGCTGCACCGAGTGGCATGTCTGCAAGCATGTATTCGTAGAAGACAGCTGCTTGGCCTTCTGAACCGCCGCTCAAAGTTGCTTCGGGCGCCCCGGCGTTATCTACTTTTGTGTCCGTATTCAACACTTCGTAGGAGAAGCGTGCGCCGAAGACACCTGGGCCTGCTTGCATCGACCAGCCAACCCACGGTGCGAGCTCAAAGCCACCTTCGCCATAGTTCGACAGGATATCGCCGAACGTACGATTCGTATCGCCGTTGGCTTCGAGTTTCGCCTTTTCCACTGCGAACTGAGCGCGGACACCGTAGCTCAGCGTGCCGCCACCTAGCATGTTTTTGCCGGCTGCGAAGAGGCGAATCGGTTCGATGCCAGAGCTCTTTGCGTCAGCGCCTGCGCCGTTAGGTGCATCGATGCTCGTGTAAGCGACGTCCGCACCGAAGCTCCACATGTCTGAGTACGAGTACGCCCAAGTTACGCCAAGATTGCGAAGACCGTTGTAATCAAGGTCTTCTGCGCCTGCTCCAGTTCCGCGAACTGTGCCGAGGCCGTAACCGCCGTGAACAGTGAGATCGTTCACTCCAGCCGCTGGAACGTGGAAGTATTCTGAAGTCTGTGCTTGAGCACCGGCGCCAACCACGAGGGCTGCAGCTAGTGCGATGAATGGAAGCTTACGCATGCGATGTCACTCCTTTAATAAGCCGTCCGATGAACGGGCCCTGTTGAGGAGATTGCATGCGCAGCTTGCGAACACGTCAAGGAACTTCAGTTCCCAGACTCAACCTGTGAATTAAAATTGATCGTCGAGAACTAATGCCGCATCGACGGCAACAACCGCCTCGAACTGCGGGCGGTATTTTAGAGGCACGGTCGCGTTCGAGACGACAGCGCGCTGACGATCGAGCGGCGGCGGATTACCAAAGTCGAAGCCGAGGGTTCGCAAGATCGAGCTTGCGATAAAGCCCATGGCTTTCGGGTCCCAACCGTGAGCGATCTTGATCGCAATTCCGAGACCCGACTTGAAGTCAGGATGCAAAATCGAGAGACCGAGAAGACCGTCGGCGCCTTCTTTCGCGAGCACGCGGCCACCGCACGCGTTCATGATGTTCGTATCTAAGCGCCCCGTTCCGCCAACGATCTCAGGTCGCTCGGTCATCGCGTTCCAGATCCAGTCGTCGTTTCGCGTGACCGCCAACGAACTGTAGAGATGCGCAAGCTCTGTAACCGTCATCGAGTAAGTCGGAAGGCCACACCCATCTTTCGCCATCGCATCTGGTTGCCATGCAGGGCCTAAAACTTTGCGAAGCTCTGCGAGGTAAACCGCATGATAAGGATGGCTCGGCGATGTGTAATCAGTAGTTGGCCACCCGTTCAACTCACACGCTCGCAGAATGGCGGCGTGCTTACCCGAGCAAGGGTGATAGAGTGCGCTCGGCTTATCCGCTTTGATACCCGCGCCGAGCGGCATCGAGGGCGGCGTTAAGAGCTGAGCCTCTTTCTGCGGATTGAGGTACGTTCTAAGCGTTGACAGGTGCATCGGCTCAGAACCGTGACTTGCAACCGAAAGAGCTTTTGCCTCGATCGAGAGTTCGCGATCAAGAACGCCCGCGACACCTTTTATCTGAAACGGCTTCGTTAGCGATCGACCGTAGAGAACGTTGCTGCCACCCGCCTCGTGAATTTCGTTTTGCCCGGTGAACCAGGAAATTGCGCCATGAACGACGACTTCCGAAATTCCGTTTCGTTTGTATTCAAGAAGTTTCGGCCACGACGTCTCAAACATGCGGACGCACTTCTTCCATGTAGAGGCGCATCGACTTCTTGACCGACTCGCTATCGTGGTTATTCAGGTCAAACCAAAGCATCAATCGGTCATCTTTATGGAAACGCTCTTTCATCTTTTCGATGATTTCCTCAGGCGTGCCGACAAGTGCATTCGACGCGGCTTGCTCGACCTTTTTCGGATCGAGAGTGCCTTCCATCGCTTGCCAATAGGCTTCAAGAGTTTTTAGCGAGGCCTCACGAGCTCGTTCCGCTTTTTCGTCGACAAAGACCATCACGGTTCGAGGCATACGATCGCGAGTCCAAGCACCGCCGCTCGGATGAAAGTCACGAGCCATGCGTTGATGCGTTTCTTCGATCACGTGAGCAGGCGTAATAGAAAGATTGAAGACACCGACCGGTAGAAATTTATTTGCGAACGCTTGCGTGGCCGCATCGTGAGCGCCGATCGTTAGATTCAAAAGTTCAAGGCGTGGTTCCATCGGGATCACGCCGACTTTATCGAAAACCCAGAACGGTGGAACGACCGTGCCGTCTTTTAAGACTTTCGGCGCAACATCTTGGGAAGAAAAAACGTCGCCCCTAAGAAAGCGAAGAAAGATTTCGGTGGCCTCTTGGAAAATCAGTCCGCGCAATTCTGGCCAGACTTTTTTCTCAAACTCGTTTCGAGGCCGAATCCCGTAAGGCTCATTCGAGTAAGGGAAGCGCCCGCTTGCGAAACCGAACTCAAGCTTGCGCGATTCCGCCGGATCGAGACCATGGAGTGAAAGAAAGGTCTTTACACCTTCGGCATGCGCCATCGGTCCGCCGTTACAGAGAATGTTGCGGATGGCGCTGCCGACATTCATGTTCTTCGTACGCGCGAAGACCTTGTGTGCGAGCTGGAGGATATCCGTGTTGAGACCAATCTCGCCTTTGAAATGCGGAATGACCGCACCTGGATTCTGCTTCTGAACTTCAGACGACAAGTGCGACTCGGCGACCCAAGCCGTCTCAAAACCAAGCTGATCGGCAAAGTCGACTTGGTCGAAAAAGTTCAACCACATCTGGCGTTCCGATGGCTTATAACCTGAGACTTCGTTTTGACAGATGGAGAAGAAGATATCCGTGCGCATGGTGCCATCAAACATTGATTTTCAAAGGGCATCAAGCCTAAGATTGCCGCAACTTTTATGACTACAAACGACACGTCTTCCAACAAGCCAAAAGGCCGCCAACTTCTCAAAATGCGCGTGGCCAAAATCGCAGACTACACGCCCAACATTCGCGAGCTTTTCATCGAATGCGAAGAACCCGCGACGTTCGAGTTCCGTGCGGGCCAGTTCGTCATGCTCCACGTTCCAACGGAAGCCGGCAAACCAGCGCTCCGCGCTTATTCGATCGCATCGACCGAACACCAAAAAAATGGGTTCCGACTTGTTTTTAAATTTGTCGAAACAGGCGTTGCTTCAAATTTCGTGTGGGGCCTCAAAGGCGGTGAAGTTTTGGATTTCACGGGCCCGTTTGGCCGCGTCTTTTTCAAAGAGCCACCAACCGAGCAAGCCATCTTTCTCAACACAGGTTCCGGGATTTCTCAGCACTTCTCGTTCATCGAATCCAATATCGCGAAGTACCCGGATCTCCGGTACCGCCTGCTCTTCGGCGTGCGTACAGAAGCTGACATCTACTATGTGGAAGAGCTTGAAAGACTCAAATCGCAGTTGAAAGACTTCGAGTACCACTTCGTTTTATCGCGACCCTCCGAATCGTGGAAAGGTAAACGCGGTTACATACAAAATCACGTCGACGACTACGATCACACGAAAACACCGACGACATTCTACCTGTGCGGCAACGGCGCCATGATCAAAGACGTGAAAACGAAACTAGCCGGCGAAGGCTTCGATCCAAAGATGATTTTCGCCGAAGCGTTCGATTAAGAGACACCTTCAGGCGAAGCGTTTTGAGACCGATAAGGTCTCTATGAAAACAAAAACGCTCGCCTTGAAACTGGCTCTCGTCTCAACGACTCTTTGCTTCGCTGGATTTTCCGCGCAGGCGCAAAGCCAAACGAATGGCCAAGCGAGCGGATTAGATGCTGCATCTCAGGACGCGCTTCAGAAAACAAAGGCGCTTTTGAACGATCAAGCTCAGCGTGATCAGTATTCAAAAACGAATGCCGAAGCCGCGCAAGCGGATCAAAATTTGAAAGCGTTGATGGGGAACAATTCCGCCGACACGGCACAGGCGTATCAACTCTCGTCTGAGATTTTCGATACGCTCGTGAAGCAGACCAACGGAGACCCCGTAGCACTTCAAAAAATTCTGTCGGAGGCTATGAAGAATCCGGCGGCTTTCGCTCAACAACTCACACCCGAGCAAAAAGCGAAACTCTCTGGTCTCGCACAGAAAGCCGAGGCTGTGAAACCCTCGGCCTCGAAACCTTAACGACGAGCGCTGTCAGCGCTCTCTTCCAGACGGCTTTCTACGATAAGCAGATCGTCCGAAAGACCACCCGCGCTGCCTACGCGGTCTGCTTTAAATTTCGTATGCGAATACTGGGCTGATGAAAACTGAAAGCCTTCGTCGTTATCAGGTCCGCCGACGAATTCCTCCTCGAAGTGGTCGAACTTCTTCTGCTTACGCTTCATGTTCGGCGACTGACCTTCAAAAGCGACTTTGACTCTCTGAGGTCTCGTCTGCTGGTTCTTCAGCGATCCCGCCTGAGTTCCCATCTGTTCCGTCATCGCCGCGAGAATGCCGCCTTCGTTTCCTGCAACGTTGGCAGAAGCTGACAGGCCTTCACCGGCCGCGACCATCTTCTTAGACTGGCTCATCGCGGCCTCTGCTTGCTCGGCTTGAAGCGAAGCTCCACGCATGCGCGCAAGTTCTGCGGATTCGAGCGCTGCAACGTCTTTACGCTGTTGATCTTGATGTTTCATGTAGAAGAAGGCGCCGAGGATCACGGTCACTGTTACGGCGAGAACAACGTAGAATTTCATCTGAAGCCACCTTTCGAGGTCTCGATTTGAGATCCCGCGTTCGCAGTCGATACAGATGAAGAAAGCAAAGGTGAGACCACCCTGCCAAAGGGCGCACCATCGCGATGAGACACTCGTGAGACGCTGAAATCTTAGTGTCTCAGTCTAAGAGAATGTCTTTAAGTCTTGAGAATGCTTTTGAAAATCAAAACGTAGGCGACTGTAGACGCCGCCTACGATTTTGACAGAGTCGAAGCCTGATTTTACGGGCGCTTGCACTCGCCAGTTTGCTGGCAGTTCATCAGGCGTGTGCGAAGGGACATCAAGTCTTCGAGGTAGTGATCGAGTTCACGATCGTAGCCGTGATCTTTTGAGCCTTTTTGACCGATCGTCTCGAAGTCTTTCACGCCGCGGAACTGTTTTGCTGAGTAAGCGCGGTTATCGTGAGTCGAGCGCATGTCGATGCCGCCCTTTTGAATGTTTTTAAGGAAAAGTTTGCGTTGGTCGCGAGCTTTCGCGAGGCCGCCATCCATGTCTTTCCAGCACTTTACTTCGGCGATCATGACCGCGTCTTGAGTGCGGTTCTCGAAAACGATGACATCAAGTTCGCCGATCGTTTTTTTATTCGTACCGTAAGCGATACCAGTGACGACATGATACTGCGGCTCTGGATAAGCTTTAGCCATTTCAAGGCGAGCGACTTCTTCGCAGATGGTGCCAGTCACACCAAAGAAAATGCCTTCGTCTTTTAACGAGTTGTAATCTTCTTCGAGAGTTGTGGCGTTAGAGAATGACGTGAAAAGAGTGATCGACGCTACTGCGAGAACCGAAAAAACAGACTTCATGAAGCCCCCCCTCATTTTGGGTCTGTCGATGCAACGAAAGGAAGAGGTCATTTTAACCGCTTTTTCGATGCGCTCGTGAACTGGTGCGAAACCAATCCCAAACGAGGGTGCCAGGGTCAATTAAGAATCTTGTTTGCTCGGATCTTTTTCTTCAACGGGGCGTGCAGCTCTAACAGGATCCTGCAGAGGCAACTCTTGTTGACGTGGCTGGTGCATGTTTGCCTGAGATTGAGGCTGTTGCGGTTGTGACTTTTGAGAGTCACCCTCATCGTTCATTGCTTTCTTGAAGCCGCGAATGGCTTCACCGAGCGACGAGCCCAATTGTGGAAGTTTTTTTGGACCGAAGAAAATGATCGCGATAACGGCGATAACGAGCCAGTGCGTGATGCTAAATTCACCCATTTAAGAGCCTCCAGAAGCTTTGGTTGTCGACCCTTCACTCCTCGGGGTCAACGCGATTTTACAGGAGTGTCCACGACTTAGACGAGGACGAAAGAGTATTCGTTACGGAATCGCCCCTCCCCTACGATTTAAATCGTTCTAAAGCCCATTGCCAGTAGGCGGTCTCAGGCACGCACTCTGCAAATCGCTAAGCACATGCAATCTCAAAGCTTTTTAATCGAACGCTGTGCTGCTGTTTTACTTGTCTTGGGCTTGAGCTCGCAGGCCTTTGCCGCGCGCTACTCCGTCATTTCCGAAAGCTGTATTCGCAGCTCTAATGGCGCTCGCGTTCTTGCCCTGCGTGAAGTCGCATCCGGTAGCAAAGCAAAAAAGCTCGTCGTTGATCCTACCACACTCGAAACGTCACTCATTTCGGCGAATGAACTCACGTGCGAGACATCGAATCGCCTGACCGACGCGCAAATGGCTCAAGCGCCCTACCTTCGTGCCCTCAAGAAGTTTTCAACGCCTTCGTCGGGCCATTTCGTTGCAGCCAACGAGGGTTTGAAGAGCTTCGCGCCCGCGTGCGCGTTGTCACAAACGAGCCAGCGCTCAACACTTCAGCCACTTGTTCTGACTCTCGATCTTTGCCCGGCCCTGTCTGAGCCAGATGCGAAACATCCGCACCGGCCGTTTGATCGCGGCTACTTTGAGTCGCTACGTGAAGAAGGCGTTCGTTCCGGCCGCGTCGTGAACG
>CAJYOV010000386.1 GCA_913776405.1 Pseudobdellovibrionaceae bacterium | reverse complement strand
CTAATGGGTCGCTTTAGCGCTACACCGGCTGAACAGTTACAGATGCTCAAACGCGGCGTAGAAGACTTAGTCTCCGAAGCCGATTTGATGAAGAAGCTTGAGAAGTCTTACAAGGACAATGCGCCTTTAAGAATTAAAGCAGGCTTCGATCCGACACGCCCGGATCTTCATTTGGGCCACACGGTCTTGATGAACAAAATGAAGCAGTTCCAAGATCTCGGTCACCAGGTCATCTTCCTGGTTGGTGATTTCACGGCGCAGATCGGTGACCCGACAGGTAAAAACGAAACGCGCCCACCTCTCTCTAAAGAAGAGATCAAAGAGAACGCGAAAACGTACGTGTCTCAAGCTTACAAAATTCTCGATGAGGCGAAAGTTGAACTCGCTTGGAACGCATCTTGGTTTGACAAGATGACGCCGTCGGATTTTATCCGCTTGTCATCTCAGTATACGGTCGCGCGCATGCTTGAGCGCGATGATTTTGAGAAGCGCTACAAGTCGCATGTGCCAATCGCGATTCATGAGTTTTTATATCCGCTCGTTCAAGGGTACGACTCTGTTGCACTGAAAGCAGACGTCGAACTCGGCGGGACCGACCAGCGTTTCAATTTGCTCGTCGGTCGCGATCTCCAAAAAGTCTACGGCCAGGAACCTCAGTGCATCATGACGATGCCGCTTCTCGTTGGTCTCGACGGCGTTAACAAGATGTCGAAGTCGCTCGATAATTATATCGGTGTCGAAGATTCGCCTCGTGACATCTTCGGTAAAACGATGCGCGTTTCAGATGAACTGATGATGCGTTACTACGAGTTGTTAACAGACGTTCCGGAATCGGAATTAAAACAGATGTCGGCTGATATGAAAGCCGGCACGCTTCACCCACGAAATGTTAAGGTTCGCCTCGCGAAGGAATTCGTGCGTCGTTTCCATGGCGCTACGGCGGCGGATGCCGCAGTCGAAGAATTCGATCGCATCTTCGTCAATAAAGGTGTTCCCGATGAGATGCCGGAATTTAAAGTTTCGGCCGCGAAGTTTGCGGGCGAAATCGACGTCGCTGCATTGTTGAAAGAGTATGATCTCGTTGCTTCAACGTCGGATGCACGTCGACTGCTTCAAACAAACTCAGTCGAAATTGCTGGTCAAAAAGTGACGACCGTAAAAGCGACGTTCGCATTCAAGGCGGGCGAAGAAGTCATCGTCAAAGTCGGTAAGAAGAAGTTCGCAAAACTTCTGATCGGGACTTAACGCTATGAAAGTTAAATTCGTCCCGCAAAATGTAGAGTTTGAAATTGAGCCCGGCAAATCGGTTATGCACGTAGCTCAAGACAACGGATTGTATATCAAGTCGGTGTGCAAGGGCGTACCCTCGTGTGCAGAATGTCGTGTGCGAGTTGTTGAAGGCGATCATCATGTTTTGCCACCCGGTTCGGAAGAGCTTTCGCTGATCGGCACGGGGCATTTCATCGATCACCGCAGACTCTCATGTCAGCTCCGCTGTTTTGGCGACATCACGGTCGACATGACAGAGCAGATCGCGAAGGAGCAAGGGCTCATCGTTGGTCGCAAGAAAAAGAATCTTTTGAAAGATGATCGTGTCGAAGAGGCCGTCGCTCGTCGGAGCGAGAGTCCCGTCGACGAAGAGACGTCGGAAGATGCAAACGCAGACGCCGCTCATCAGCGGCCCGTGCACGCGTCACGCGATCCGCGGGATGCGCGTGAGTCGCGCGAGACTCGCGACACGCGACCGCGCGGGGAGCGTGGTGGTCCGCGCCAGCAAGGCGGCGGCGGTGAACGCAGTGGCAATCGCGAACGTGGCCCGCGCCCTCAGGGTGCTGGTGGCGGCTGTGAGCGTGGCGGGAACCGCGAGCGCGGCCCGCGACCGCAAGGTGGCGGCGGCGGCCAACCGCAAGGCGGTCAGGCCCGCGGCGACCGCAGCCCGAAGGGCCAGCGTCCGCCGCTTGCCGCGCAGTCGCCGGCGCAAGCTGCGGAAGCGCCTCGCGAAGCGCGCGCCGAAGGCGGCGAAGCCGGCGCGAACAAGCGCCGTCGCAGACGCCGCGGTAAAGGCGGCGGTGGCGGCGAAGGCCGCGCGCCGGGCACCGGCTCGAATAACGACGAAAGCCGCGCCC
>CAJYOV010000385.1 GCA_913776405.1 Pseudobdellovibrionaceae bacterium | reverse complement strand
GACCAAGTTTCCGTTTTGCTTACGCGCGGAAACAGCTGCGGCGAAACAAAAATATAATCCAACTGCTTGTTTCGGCCCACACGGTTTCTCGAAGCTGAGAGCTGCATGTAAGTGAACCGCTCATCTTCCGGAAGGCCTGCAACTTCCAGCACGTCGCGAAGCTGTGTGCGCTCATAAAGTGCTGCAAATTCGGCATCCGGTTTGGGGAGCGCCGCCGATCCGTTGAAATCGCCTGTGAGAATAAGCGGTACTTTTCGTTTGTAAGTCTGATCGATTTCATCGGCGATCTGAATCAACTTTTCAAGTTCGGCACGGCGACGATCTCGGCCACCCGGATCGATACGCGTTCGATCCAACTGAGATTTTAAGTGCACGAGCAAAATCACAACACAGGGCTGTTTCTCGTCGTTCTCGAAGACTCTTAGCTCAAGCACATCGCGCGAAAACTTATGACTCGAAAGTTTTGCAGATCGAAGATGCTTATAGCCCTTTTCTTGGGACTCACGCTCGTGCGGATATAGAAAATCGAGAGTCCTATTCTTGTGAGATTCGAGTTCATAACGAAACGGCAGTGTTCTCCGCGTGAGGTAGCCAAGATCGATCCCGCGATCCGAGTTGCCCTCGATGAGGTGCGCTTCATACTCATCGTTGAGGAAATATTTAGAGAAATTCGCAAGTGACTCTATACCGCCCACTTCACACAACATCATGATATCTGGATTCATGGCGCGAACGGCTCTAGCGATGGCTTTCACATGAGCTAGCGGCTTATTGCCGACAGTAGAGGATGTCAGCATCTGCCATTCTTTCTCACTGAGGCCTTCGTGCTGAAACTCGGCAGACGACTGCGCGACGGGCTTGCCGTCGACAACAGGCGCTACGAAGTCCAAGTAAAGAAACAGATTCTCGACGTTGAATTCAACGAAGCGTAAACGCTGAGATCGAAAGAAGCTCTTGTTCACATCAGCAAGCATTTGCTGCGCGTGCGAGTTCTCGGTCTCGAGGTTTGGGTCTGAAGTTGAACTCGGTTTTGAAGAAGAGTCTGAATCCGTCGTCACCCGATTAGTGTAACAGGAGAAAGAGTGTGAGCAAGACAGAGACATCGAAAGTCCCGAACACTTCAAAACTCGAACGACACATCGGGCTGATTGCGCTCACGCTCTATGGCGTGGGCGATATTTTGGGTGCCGGAATTTACGGCCTGGTCGGCAAAGCTGCAGGTCAAATGGGCAATGCCATCTGGATCGCGTTCTTAGCTTCGACTCTTGCGGCCGGCCTCACGGGCCTGTCGTACGCATCACTGGGTTCTAGATACCCAAAGGCCGGAGGTGCCGCCTTCGTAACGCAGAAAGCATTTCGCAGAGGCTGGCTCGCTTACGGCGTCGGTCTCGCCGCTCTCGCATCGGGTCTCACATCGATGGCGACAGGCGCGCGCGTTTTTGCTGGCTACTTTAGCGGCCTCTTCCCGGGTTTGCTCGCGCCCCTTGTCATCTTGGGCTTCGCACTATCGCTCGTGGCCATCGTCATCCGTGGAATCAAAGAATCGATTTGGCTGAACTCACTGTGCACGCTCATCGAACTCGGCGGTCTCTTGATCGTGATCGCCGTGGGCTTTGGCTTTCTCGGAACTGTCGACTACTTCAATGCGACGACTGTCTCGAATCCAACCGGAGCCCTCGGCCCCTCGATTATTCTTTCAGGCGCCGTTCTTACTTTTTATTCTTTCGTTGGCTTCGAAGACATGCTCAATGTCGGCGAAGAAGTGAAGAACCCAAAACGCAATCTTCCCCTCGGTCTCGTGCTCTCTGTTTTGATCTCGTCTTGCGTTTACGTTCTGATCAGTCTCGTCGCGGTCTCCGTGATTCCAGCGGACGTTCTTGCAAATTCGGATCAACCACTCGTGGATGTCGTCGCAAAAGCTGCGCCTTGGTTTCCGACCAAGATCTTCTCGGTGATTTCGATGTTTGCTGTCACGAATACGGCGCTGTTAAATTTCATCATGGGTTCAAGAATCATGTACGGAATGGCGAACCAAGGCCTTCTTCCGAAGGTTCTCTCGAAAGTTCATCGCACGCGTAAAACGCCCTACGTTGCGTCGGCCACCGTTTTTGTCATCATGTTGGGATTGGCGCTCTCGGGCGACATCTCATCGCTTGCGAAAGCGACGAGCGTTCTTTTACTTCTCTGCTTCACTCTCGTGAACGTGGCGCTCGTTGTTCTGAAGCGCCGATCGGACGAACCGCGCGGAGGTTTTGAAGTTCCAAGCGCAATCCCGATTCTAGGTGCGATGGTTTGCGCCGCTTTGCTTGCTCACGCGAAAGGGCCGGAGTGGTTAACAGCGAGCGGAATCTTAGCCGTGATTGCGGCTCTTTGGTTTATTTTGAAACCGAAGCAAGAGGCGCTTGATCAGCTAGAGACTTCCAGCGAGCCGTAAGGTCTTTCGCCGCCTCTACATCGAGTGTGTCGATGTAATCCGACATGACTTCGACTTCAGATCGCTCTGTCAATTTGCCGTTGAGATACGTGTAACCATACTGAGAGTAGTAAGTCGTAAAAGGCGTCGATGTCGTCGACGTTGCCGTCGTGCTTGCCGCGCATTCGTTCGCGCGACCGAAAACAGAAAGCTGCTCAACGCACGATTGATACGCCGATTTTGTTTGTGATGTGCTTCCGTACTCGGGTGTCGAACAACCCACCGTCATCAGCGCCGACGCCGCCACAAGAAGAAGCGTCAACCCACGACCGAGTTTCAACGCCTTAAGACCCGCAACTGTGATGGCTTGTGCTTTCATGTGAACCCCCGTTACACCCATCTAAGGCAACGACTAGGCCACCCCAATCCCCCGCCATTTCCAGCTCATCTCCCCCGTACAAAACTCGCCGCATCCACGCCCACACCCGCCCAAAAACTCGACGCCCCAAAACGAGACACTCCGAAAGCGTCGGAAGGTGCCCGTCGGAAGGTGCCAGGCTCCTTTTTGAAGCTCGGCGCGTTAGCGCGTTATCTAGAGCTCTCATGGCGCTCACGTCGCTTCAGTTTTTAGGGTTCAGTTCCAGTTGCCGTTGCAGTTCCAGATGACAGTACAGTTTGTCGGTTTCTTTCTTGCTGCCGCAGGCTGAGCGGGACTGGAAAACTGTGCTGGAAACTCAATCTGCAACGGCAACTGGAACTGCCCTCTGCAAACTGATCCGCCACCGAGCTTCGAAATAAAAAAGGCTCTGCTTTACCAGCAGAGCCTTCTTTGACCGCTCAGTTCCGTTCCCGGACACCTCGCGAGTCGTGCGTGCCTCAACAGAGAGACTTACTTCTTCTTCTCTGGGGCAGCGGCTTTTACTTCGAGGAGTTCAACGTCGAAGAGGAGAACTGAGTTTGGTGGAATGCCTGGGCGACCTTGTGGGCCGTACGCGAGTTTTGCTGGGATCGCGAGGTTGTACTGCGCGCCTGGCTTCATGATTTTCAACGCTTCTGTCCAGCCTGGGATAACGCCGTTTACTGGGAACTCAGCTGGCTCGTTACGATCGCGCGAAGAATCGAACTTTTTGCCGTCGATCAACGTGCCTGTATAATGAACCTTAACTGTGTCAGTTTCTTTTGGAGAAGCGCCTGAACCTTCTTTTACGACTTTGTATTGAAGACCCGACTCAGTCGTTTTCCAACCGTCAGCTGTTTTGTTTTTCGCAAGCCATTCGTCGCCGATCTTTTGGTTTTTCTCGGCTTCTTCCATCGCCTTCTTCATCGCGCCTTCTTGCATCTTTTGAAGGGCCGCTTGCATTTCTTCAGGCTTCAATTTCGCTTCTTTGTCGCCGATCGCGTCGTTCATGCCCGCAACGAGCGATGGAACAACAACGTCTGCGTTTTGCATCTTCAAGCTACGGCCGATCTGCTGACCGATTGCATATGATGCTTTTTCTTGATCTGTATCGAGTTTCGCTTTCTTTTCGCAGCCTACGAGGCCAACGACAGCGACTAATGCCAATGCTACGATGGATTTCATTTCAGTTACTCCCTGAGTGTTAAGTCAGAAGTCTAAATGAAACGAAAACGATGTCACGAATGATTTGAGTGATTTGAGTAAGTTAGCGCATGCACCTAGACCAATGTCTTGGCGCGATTTGTCTCAGTTATCGCCGCACGTGTTCACTCCGTAAGCGCCCACGCAATTTAGTTTAGAAACCTGCCGCGACAGGTGCGTTCGTCTGCGGAGCGAACAAAGTCTCAAGGTTGATTGGTGGATAGCGCCCGCCGCCGCCTTGTGCGTACCACTCCCAGTTGCCTGTGTACGAGGAGTAGTAATCAGCAGCCGGGATCGAGCGGAAGTAGAGATCCGCTTTCGCCGGCTGTACTGCTAGAGGCCCTTTGCCGAACATGCGGCCGAAGTAATCGTTGAGCTCGACGACAACAGGTTCGTTCGTGAAATCGAGATCGAGAATTTTGCCCTCGATCAGCAAGATCACATGAAACGTCCACTCTCGCACAGGGCCGTTGGGGCCGACACGAGCGACTCGCGGACGCACGAAAGAGTCGCCCTTTTTTCCGGAGTAAAACGAAGGAACGATGTAGAGAACTTGAGCGTTCGAGATGTCGACCTTTGCTTCATCCAGACGACGCAAAAGATTAAAC
>CAJYOV010000384.1 GCA_913776405.1 Pseudobdellovibrionaceae bacterium | reverse complement strand
GATTGCTCGGAGCCCATTTGAGCTGAAGCGTGTCGGCTCGTTCGCAGCCAGCGCCAGCGAACCTGCGCGGCGAGTACTCAATAAACCGTTTGTGAATCAAGCTCGACGCGAAGACCGCGAGTTCGAGCAGTTCATTGACGACTCAAACTTAGGTGTCTCGGTGCCGATCTCGGCTTACAACCCTGAGACCGGCGCGCAAGGCGCGGTTGCTTACGCGATCGTGCTCTATGACGTCGGCTCACTTGCAATGACACCGAAACAGCAGCTCTCGCTGTTCGTTCAGACGCTCGCAATCGCTCTGCTTGCCGGCCTGATTTTGTTCTACTTCCTAATCAAGCTTGTCGAGCACCCGCTAGTTGCGACGGGTGATCAGTTAGACGACGCCCTTCGCGAAGGTCGAGACGATCTGCAGACCGACTACAAATTTCCTGCTCTTGAGCGTTTGATCTCAAACATCAACAGCGCGCTTTCCCGAATCGGTCAAAGCGGTGACGGCTCACCGGTTGCGATGGTTTTCAATCGCGATCATGAAGCCAGAAATCTCGTTCGCATGCTTCCGATGCCGACAATTACCGTGAATGCCGTCGACAATCGCGTGATCGCGACAAACCCAGCATTTAATCAACTCGTCGGTGGCGGCCTTGATCTCACAGGGCGACCGCTCTCTGATATTCCGGACATCGCGCTTCAACAAAACTTATCCGAGCTCCTGCCGCGGATGAGAACAAACATCGGCGAAATTGCCGAAGACTCTCTGAACTTCTCAGGCCAGAAGTACGATATTAGTGGCCAATGTGTGATGGGCACGACCGAACCGGCGTACTTCGTCATTACATTGACGACAGGCGGTTTCGGATAATGTCCGCTCAGGCGCCAGTCGCGACCCCTCGTACGGGCTTCAAGTTTATGATCTCCGTGATTCAAGGTCCAGACCGTGGCGCCTCTTATCAGCTATTGCCTCCGAAAGTGACGATCGGCCGAGGCACCGACAACAACATCGTACTGAAAGATCCAAGAGTTTCGCGTGCGGCTGCGTGCATCGAGTTCTCGATGCAATCGATCTTAGTGATCGACTTAAGCGGTCGCTCGTCTCTTTTTGTAAACGGTGAACAAACCGCATCAGCATCGATCAAAGACGGCGACATTATTCAGATCGGTGAAACTCAGTTCAGCTTCATCGTCGAGGCACTGGCTTTAACACCACAAGGTCAGGTGATTGCACCGCCAGCGGCGGTCCCAAGCATGACCCAAGGCTTGGGTCCAGGTGCTAACTCAGGTTTTGGCCCCGCTCTCGGTGGCTCAACGCAAACGTTCAACCAGGCCAAACGCCCGGTTTCAAGGCCACCTCAAGGCGGAATCAGCCCGGTCTTCGTTATCATATGTTTATTGGTTGCAGGTGCTGGCTACTTCCTTATGTCAGAAACACCGAAGACCGCAAAAGAAGGCCCTGTGTTGCGCACTCCGGACATCGTCGAGAAAGACTTGAAAGAGTCTGAAGAACGACTCGAACTCTTATCGAAAAAGCGGGTCTTCAAGAGTGAAGAAGAACGCACCCGTTTCGAAGAGGCGCAAAAACATTATCTAGAAGGCTTCCGCGACTATCAAAAAGGTCAGTGGATCCGCGCGATGAAGTCTTTCGAGACGGCGCGCGCGATCGACCCTGAGCACTCTCTCGCTCTTCGTTACTATCGCCTAGCAGAGAAACAACGCGACGAAACCGTCGCCCTTCTCATGCTGGAAGGTCGTCGTTACCGAGAGAAAAACATGTATGTTCGATGTTCGGCTTCATTCGAGAAAGTCATGGGATCGATCACGAACAAAGACGATGCGAAATACAAAGAAGCCGAACAGATCAAAAAAGAGTGCGACTTCTTAGAAGATGAAAGGTTCCAGTAACGTGTTTTTGGTGAAGCTGAGACTCCATGGTCAGGACGTAAACGAGGTCGCTCTTGAGAGCGGTCGCGAGTATACGTTTGGTCGCAGTTCCGACTGCGACGTTCAGCTTCAGGAACAACCTGGAATCTCTCGAACACATTTCAGAATCTCAGAAGTCGACGGCGCCTGGGAAGTTCAAGTTCTCTCGAAGTTTGGCGACCTCAACGTTGCCGGCTCGCCCGTCCAGAACTTGAAACTTGAAAACGGCACAGTTTTCAAACTTGCGGGTTACGACTTCTTGTTCTTCGAGCGTGCGACCTCAGTCGCACAAGCTCAATCGCAGGCACACGCTCAAGCACAGATCGAAGCCGACTCTTACGAAATGCCGATGGCTGTCGGTCAAAGCGAAGCTCTCGCTGTGCCCGCTCAAGCTTCGGGTAATTTCCCTGCTCGAATTGCGCCGGTTGAGTTCGAAGGCAGCGACGAATCGACGAAGATTATCGAATCCACAGTCGCAGTCGGTCTCCCCTTCTTACGTGTTATCGATGCGAATAAGCGCGAAGAAACGATCAAACTTGAAGGTCGTAAGTGGCTTGCCGGTCGTGAAGAGGGCTCACAGATTCTTCTGAACGATCGCAAAGCGAGTCGGAAACAGTTTGAACTCTCTACGAGCCCACAAGGCAATTTCATTCGCGATCTCGGCAGCTCAAACGGCACTCTTTTAAACGGCATGCCACTCGCGGCCGATGAGCTTAAGGCTATTCGCAGCGGCGACGTCATTCAAGTCGGTCAACTCTCGATTCACTTTGAGGTTCGCGACCCGAATTTTGAGCGCCGCCTAATGGTGGTTCCACAAGATGTCCTTTCAGCCGTTCCTGCGGTCGCACAGCCGCAAGGCGGCTACGAAATGATCAACTTCCCTGTTCCATCAGGTCCGGGCGGTGCCGTTCGCGTCGATGGAACCGGCGGCGCACCGATGATCTACGACGGCCAAGGTGCGGGTGACTTCGATCTCGAAGCTCGAAATGCGAAGAACAAAAAAATCCGCTTTTATGCCATCGCCGCTCTGTTCATTGCAGGCGCTGTTTATTTCTTGCAGGACGAACCGCCACCGCCACCGAAGAAAAAGGTCGAGGCCGTTGCCAACGATCCATTTAGCAAACTCACGCCGCAACAACAGCAGCGCGTGAAAGAGCTTATGGTTTTAGGTAAGAATTTGTTCATGCAGGGCAAGCAAGCTCTTGCTGCCGAACAACTTAAGAAGCTTCACGAGATTTTGCCGACCGGTTACGAGAACTCATTGGCGATCGCACGTGAGTGCGAAGAGCAAGCTATGATTGAAGAACAACGTCGAGCTGTTGAGCGCGATCTGAAGATCGCCGCTGAAAATCGCGTTATCGTTGACCAGAACTTACGTCAATGTGAACCGCTCTCGAATACGACTTTGAATGAAAGCGAACTCCGTACGTGCCTCGCACCGACATATGAGCGAGACCCCTCAAACCCGCGCATCGAAGAGTTCTTAAACAAAATCCGCGCCCGCGTTGCAGAGCGCGATGCGAAGCTTGAGAAACAAAAAGACTACGCATCAGCCGTTGCGGCTGGAAAACGCCTTTACGCGAACGCCGAGCGCTTAGAAAAACAAGGTGATCTCGATGGCGCAGTCGAAGCTTACGGGAAACACGTAGGTTCACGATTCCCAGACCCTGAGAATCTAAAAGTCATTTCACGAAGCAAGATCTCTTCGATGAAAGCGAATAAGACTGCTGCGATCTCAAAATATCTGCAGGCCGCGCAGCTTGCGTTTACAAATCAGAAGTATCCGGAAGCCGTGAACAACATCAATAAGATTAAGGCGCTCGACCCGCAAAACGAAGAGGCAGCGGAACTGAACGCCAATATTCAACGCCAGAAAAACGCGAAACTGCGCTCGTTGTATGAAGAGTCGATTATCAGCGAAGGCTTGGGCCAAATCGACGAAGCGAAGAAGAAATGGAAAGAGATTCTCGAAACTGATCATCAAGATGGTCAGTACTACAAGCGAGCCAAGAACAAGATGAAAGCGTTCGGTGGCTCGTGAATTTCTCTTTCAACGAACGGCCCTACAGCGGCCGCACGTTTCGGCCCCGGCCCGAAATCCATCTCGACCTCGAATCAAAACTTCTCATCGTGGCGACACCCTGGGGGCCTAGAGAGGCTGCGCGTAAAGTCATCGAGCGCATGACCGATTACCTTGCGCTCGCGCGCGAGGACTCGGAAGCAACTTCTGTCTTTCAAAAGATGTCGTGCCTTTCGACAGCAGCGAACCGTCTTCGGACCGCAACACTTCTTGCGAACGAGTCGCTTTTCCGAGACGACAATCGTGACGAATTCCGATCGGGCGTTGAGATTTTCGCAGGCACTCTCGAAGAAGACGAATTCGTGTGGGTGCAATCTGGGAATCCGCAGATCTTGCTGAGCCGTCCGGGCCGAAAGCTTTTGCCGCTCGGCTCACAAATCGACCTCTCATTCGATTTCAGTACGGAAGGCGAAATCCTTCCGGGCTTGCCGTCACAACTCCTGGGTTTGGATTCTTCACTGAATTTGAGCATCAACAGTTTCCGCGCTCGAGCTGGCGACAAGCTCGCTCTTGTTTCGCACTCCCATTTGCCAGAGAGCATTTTCTCAGCGCAGACTGATCAAATTTCAGTTGAGGGTTTAAGTCGCGCCGTTGCGTCAGCAACACCGAACCACGCATTCTGGGTGGGCGTCTTGCAAATCTCTTCAGGTAAGCGAGCCGGTTGATGAGCGCCGCCCCCACTCTTCACAATCAGACGTTTCATGATTTCGTTTCGGGACCCGTCGACGATGCACGTTTGGGGCGCACGATTGTCGTAAACCCATTTGGATCGCAAGCCAAAATTTGCTCGTTCAATTGCGGGTATTGCGACCTTGGCTTCACCGAAACCCGGTTGAACAAATTGAAAGAGACAGGCTTCTTACCCTCAGCTTCAGACATTCTTTCGGCCGTGAGAGATCAGCTTAAAGCGTGTCATGAAAACGGCCCGGCTCTTCATGCGATCGTCATCTCAGGAAAGGGCGAGCCCACGCTTCACCCCGATTTCCCAACATTGATTGCGGGCTTGATTGAACTGAGAGACCTGTGGCTCAAGGGCCAACCGCTCGTTGTTCTCACTAACGGCGCAAATCTCGATCAACGGAAAATCGTCGACGCTCTGAACCGAGTCGATGAAAGAGTCGTCAAGATTGATGCGGGTAACGAGCGAGTCTTTAAGACGCTCAATTCACCGATTGCTCGCGTAAGCCTCGGGAAAATCATCAGCGGCCTGAAGGGGCTGAAAGACGCCACGATCCAGAGCTTGTTCTGCCAAGGCGCACTCGATAACACCGAAGCAGCCGATCTCGAGGACTGGATCGAAGTCGTTGCGATGCTAAAGCCGAAGAAAGTTCTGATTCAAACCGCAAGCCGCACGCCAGCCATGTCGGGCTTACGCGCGTGCGACGAAGATACCCTTCACATGATCGCGTCGAAGCTCGAACGACGCTCAGGCATTCGCGCTACGGTCTTAGGGTAGTCGCTTAACGACTCTCTGATGCGATCTTAGCGCGGACGGTTGCGCGATACTTTTTGAATGATGGAAGAGCCAACATCAAATCTGACAAAGGTGGCTCTGGCCAGCGGCCTGACGATACATCCCAAACATCGCCTGCGACCATGTCCGCGCGAGCGATCCGATCGGTAAGCGTTCGCGAAACTGATGAGATGAGAAAAGCATCCATGGCGCGATTACGCGAATCGGCTGTCGATTTTTCGTCGGACCAGATCAAAAGATCGCGCGCTGGAGCATCCCCGCAATTTTTTTCAGGTTGCCCCACCCGCGCTAGCATCGCCTTCAAACAGGCGTCTTTCGGCAACTCGACTTTCTTTTTCGTTTCAAGATTCGTTTCGGCAACGAACAGCCAAGCCGGCCGATCCGAAGCAGCTAAGGATTTCAGCTCAACCCAATCCGCACGCTGAAGCGCGAGGTTCGCACGCCAACCCAAAAGCTCTCGATCATCAGGGAATCTGCGGCTGAGTTTCGATAGCCGATTCAGCACATCGGTACTTGGTTCGCGATCACGCCACAGTTCTTGAGCGAGTAACGCCTTCGCTGCCTGTAGCGACATCTCCGAGCCTCGGCTTCGCCACGGGTGATAACCCAAATCACGCAACGTTGAGGCAAAATTATCGCGTAAACGCGCAACGCTCGGCTCTGCCAAAAGCAGAGGTGTTACTTCCAAGCTATCGGTTAGCGTGTTGTAGAGCTGATCGTTTTCATCGAAGAGATAAAAGTAAGGCCCGCTTCTCAACGCAGCTCGAACGGCGCCATGAGATTTCCAAACGGGCCACGCCGACTCGACCAGAATTTTTCGATCTGAATCCCAGTCGGGATTTGGGCTGACTAACGACTGCTCGAGCGAAACAGGATTCAACTTCGATTTCTGCCCGCCTTGAGAAAGCCCCAACACGTTGAACAACGTCACGCCTAGATCTACGAGCGAAACGTTCGAATCGATCTTCCAGTTGTAGGGGCCCTCTTTCATTTTTCGAGCAGGCTTTAGCATGAGAGTCGCGCGAGTCGACTCAAAAAAAAGATTCGTAGCGCCAGGTTCGCCCGCGCGACGATCTGAGACAAAGCCGTTGAGGCCAACGAGAAATATATTGGTCGAGTCCCACACCTTTCGATGCTTCAACTCGCGAACTAAGTCGCTTAGCGACTCGCTCACTTCCATCACCTGACTTTGATACGAACTCTCGCGCACTTCGCCCAACTCGTTCGCGGTCGGCTGATCGACGAATTGAGGATCCGCTAAAAACAAAAAGGAAAGATATGGGCTCTTACCCGGAAGAGACTGCTGCCAATTCAAGAACAGATTCACGACCTGCGAAGCGGGTCTGTAGATCTGCTTCATGTTAACGGGAATGCCGTCCTCAAAAACGTCCATCCCTTGATTGAACCCAGAACGGCGGAAGATGGGCGGACCACCCGAAAAAAAAGAGGTTCGAAAACCAACTTCGCGTGCTTTCTCACCGATGGTTTCGTACCGCGCCGCCAGAGCTTGTGGTCCATTGTGTCTAACGCCATGTTCGACAGGGTATAGCCCCGTCAAAATCGAAGCGATCGTCGGTTGACTCATCGGTGATGGCGCGTAGGCATGAGTAAACCGGACCGACTCACGGCAAAACGCCTCAAAGAGCACGTCCTCGCCTGAGCTATTTGAATCCCCACAAGAAAACGAATTGAAACCTAGACTCTCGACCAAGATGACGAGGGTCGATGGCTTCGCAGGTGCCCGCCACGACGTGCAGGAACTGAGACAAGAAGCAGCTAGAAGAAGGCCCGCCGCCAAGGATGAAAAGGAACTGAAAGAACCCATGACATGAAGTTAACACGATTCGCTGATGCCTTGACCCTCAAACTACGTGTGTCGATAATTGACTCGTCCCTTCTTACGTAACTCTGGAAAGGTTCGTCATGCTAACTCAACGCCTGTTCAATATTGCCCAAGGCGGCGCCGAAGCGATTCTCTGGCTCCTCTTAGTCGTCAGTGTTATCAGTATCGGCTTGATCCTCGAGCGCTGGATCACTCTTCGTGGTGTCACATCGCGAAGCAATCGCGTTAAAGCGCGCATGAAAGAGGCTGTGCAATCGAACAACCTCGACGAACTCGAAGATCTCTCAAAAGATCGCGAGTCTCTCGAAGGGCGCGCGCTTGCCTACGGTCTTCGTCACGTAAAAGAGACCGGCACGAATGGTTTACCGGAAGTCATCAATGCGTTCGCTCTTCTTGAGCGCCCGACACTTGAACGCTCGCTCAACATCCTCGCAACGATTGGCTCCAACGCCCCGTTCGTCGGTCTCTTGGGAACAGTTCTCGGTATCATGAAAGCGTTCCGCGACCTCGC
>CAJYOV010000383.1 GCA_913776405.1 Pseudobdellovibrionaceae bacterium | reverse complement strand
CGCTGGGCGCTGGCGCAACTCCCCTAATTCTTCACCAACTGATTTTTTATCGGAGTAGCAATACACCCGAATCGATCAGTCCGCGTACGACGAGATCGAACGAAGAAGTTTTATGTAACGCGATTTTTTTTGAGTCTAATTCGACGATGAGATTTTCGATTTGCAAGCGGCCGTTTTCACGGAGTTCGTCGATGACGACAGCTTGTTGCCAATCGACTGAAACTTCGCGAACTTCGCCAGCTATCCGATAAAGAGCGAGAAGCGAAGTCGCTCTCGAATCGAGCGCCGGCGGGATTTCGAGAGTTGGATTTAAGATCACATCCGTCGGGTCTGACTCTATCGCGCCTCGCTGATCATTCTGCGGTGACGTGAAAACAGAGAACTTCGCCCATTCGTAGGCTGCGAGATCGATCGACTCAATCGAAAGTTCTCGGCTGCGTTTGAGAAAGCCCGAAAAATACGTGAGATCGCTAACGCTCTCGAACTTCGGGTTGAGTTCACGCCGATACAGATCGATCAGTCGTCTTCGAGTCAGTTCAGGAAGTTTGGCGAACGACTCTTTGAATAAAGATTCAGCCAGATCTTGTAGTGATGGCGCTTGAGCCGGCTCGGCCGAAGTAAATGAAACTTCGGCGTCGAATTCCAATGCGCGCGAACGAACGAGGCTCGCCTCTGGCTCAAGCCAGAACTGAGTGGGCGCTTCAACCTGGATTGTCCGCGCGGCACGAAGTCTTTTTTCAAAAGCACCGCCCCACATGAGACTCGATGCGCTGACGAGAAGATCGTCACCCATCGGCCACGAGTTCGGCTTAAAAAGGGGCTGCGGTAAACGTAAGTCTGCCCGTTCAACTCTCGAGTTCTTTCCAGAACTCATCCCGGACCTTCGAATCGTTCTTGAATTTTGAGGAGCCGCTGTTGAAGCAGGCGCTCGATTTCGCGGTTTGCAAACAAATCGTCTACGATTGCACCGGCAATCCCGAACGGGAGTTGATAGTCGACAAGGTCCGTTAGGAGCGTCGTCTTTGAGTCGTGAATACTCAAAACTTGCGTGTGCACCCATAATTTGAAGAAACCCGAGAGTTGTCGGTACGAGAATCTTTCGCGCGGTTTGTAGTCGTCGACTCGAAAGCGACTCAACGTAATCTTGCCGTAGCGAAAAAACGTGACCGCGAATTCAGTCTGCTCGCGAAGCACTGGCAAGGTTTCAGGAAACTCGATCTCCATACTTCCTGCCACCCATTGAGGCAGATTTTCAATCTCGGTGATATGCCGGAAGAGATCGCCTGGCGACGCCGGAATGAGTCTTGAAACTTGAAGGTGGCCCACGAGTTAAGTCTTTCTGTTCATTGAGAAATCGGTCTCTCTAACGGTAGGATTTCTCTACCGAGACATCAACCTACTCGCGCCCTGCGTCATCACGAAGAGCATTTGCTTTTGACGCAAGGAAAACCGCCCTCTATACCTGGCGCGACATGAACTCGATTCGTCGCCTGACTCTTCAGATCCTCGTCGTTTGCGCAAGCGTTCTCGCGTTCGCGACGCCTTCGCGCGCGCAAGCAGTGACAGTTCGTGGTTTGATCGATGCGGCCAATGGCCGTCTTCAGCTCGTCACGAAGTACGACGAGATGTACCTCCTCGACACTCTGAATCCGCAAGTTCGATATGACCTCCAACGTCTTCGCCAAGGCGACTACTTGGTCGCTCGCGGAACTGTCGATGAAGTTCGCAAACTCGTCGTTGTCGAAGCGATCGAGAACTTAGGTCTCCGTGAATTGATCGGTATGTGGTCGAGCGCAAAATCGGAAGTCTACGAGTTTCAGGATTTCACGCGTCTCAATCTTTATCTCCCGAACCAGCAGCGCGACTCCGTTGAGATCGCGGGTCAGTACAACTACGCCGTAGCGCCCGATCAAGGCGATCGTTACTCGATTTTCTTAAGCGACAATCGTTCGGTTCTCGTTGGCTCTATTGAGTTCAAAAACCAGCGCCTGCAACTCACGGTGCTCGATCCAAAGACCGGCCGCGTCCAGCAAAATGTCTCGCTTTCGCCTCTCACGGTGAAGTAACCTTTTTGGCCATGGGCCGATCACTTTCAGACCACCGCAATTTCTGGCGCGACACAGATCCAACACTGTTTTTCTCACGTGGTGATAAAGACGATCCTCGCTTAGGCGATCTCGTAAAGCCCGCAACTCTCGAGACCGTTGCTGAGGACCTTCGATCTCAATCGCAGACACGTCATTTCGTTGTGGGTGGTTACCCTGACGATGAAGGCATTCGTCTCAATGGCGGTCGCCCTGGCGCGAGCGAGGCGCCAAAAACAATTCGCCG
>CAJYOV010000382.1 GCA_913776405.1 Pseudobdellovibrionaceae bacterium | reverse complement strand
CACAGGCATGTTGAGCCAGCCTCACTACTCACTTCGCGAATTCGTTGGCGCCATTGACGCTTTCAAACCCGATATGATTTTGACCGAAGCTCGCATGAATCGTCCAGGCCCGATGGAAGGCAGCGTTGATGGCGGCGTCGAGCAAAGCATCGTCTACGCATATGGCAGTCTTACGAACGTTCCAGTACAAGCCGTTAATTGGTTTGCTGAGAATCAACTGGATCTCGTCCGCGCAGAAAATGCGAAAGAGCCTCTCGCCCTCAAGAAAAAAGTGGCCCCCTTGAATGCCGAGTATGAAAAGCGCATTCGAAACGCGACATTTCTCGATCTTCAGTCCGATAAAACGACCAATCTCGTTCGCCGTATCTACACGACCTATGAAAAAGGCGGATCGACGCTGTCTCTCAAAAGAAACAACCGGATCTGCGAGAACGTGAAGAAAGCTCTCGAGAATCTGAACGGTAAACGCGTCGTCATCGTTTTCGGTCTTGATCACAAATACGCGCTGGAAGATTGCGCAAAGTCGACAGGCGCAAAGGTGAACGCCGCATCCTCGTTTCTCTCGAACGAAAAACTCGCGCGCTTCGCATTACCCGATTCCTTGAAGCAGAAGTCCGTCGAGAACATCAAAACGTCAGGCCTCTTCCTTCAGCAGGAACTGAAACGCGGTCGATACAAAGGTCCTCAGCGTCAGCAGCTTGAAGCAAAGCTTTCGACCTTTCCCGATTGGATTGAAGCCGTAAATTCTTTCTAAAGAGGCCTTTAAATGGCGCCGACTTCGCGACCGAATCTTTACGCAAGAAAACTTGAGTTCGGCATGGGGCTCGGCGTATTTACGCCTTCCATGCCGGCGAATGTCGTCTTTCCCGAAAAGTATCAGCACGGCTTACGCGTAGCCGAGAGTCTCGGGTTCAAAGTCATTGAAGGCGAAATCACGCGCGCTCGTGTTTCACAAGGTTACCGCACGGCTTCGCCGCAAGATCGTGCGAGCGAGTTCATGAGTCTCATTCGCAATCCTGAAGTTCACGCTTTGGTCTCTACGATCGGCGGCACGAATTCTTCGAGCCTGATCCCTTATCTCGACTTCGACGAAATCCGCGCGAGTCGAAAAATTGTTTGCGGTTACAGTGACGTCACCTCGTTACATCTCGCCTTATTGAAGTTTGCAGGTCTCCGCTCTTTTTACGGGCCGGCGATCATGCCTTCATTCGGCGAATGGCCTTCGATGCTCGACTACACACGCGCCGCATTTTTGAACGCCACTATGAACGTTGGTATCGGAGCCCGCTCACTTCAGCCGCCGCCTTTTTGGAGCAATCATTTCCGAGACGCCAAAACCGACGCATGGAAAGCCGAACCTCGCACTATGACTGCAAACGCCGGATGGAAAGCGCTTCGCCCCGGCGTGGTTGAAGGTCGCTTGATTGTCACAAACCTCAGCACGCTGTGTTCGAACGCAGGCACCCCGCACTTCCCCGACCTCGATGGCAAAATTCTTTTGATCGAAACCATGTCCGGCACCGCCGCTACCGAAGAGCGCCTTCTTCGACAGCTCGAACGCATCGGCGTCTTCCACACCATACGCGGCCTCATCGTCGGAAAACCCGAAGACTACCGCCCATCCGGCGAGCCCTTCAGTCAAGACGACCTACTTCTCGAAATCATCGGCTCCAATCCCGGTTATCCCGTCATCACTGAATTCGATCTCAGCCATACAAACCCCATGCTCACCCTCGCCGAGGATTGCCTTATTCGCCTCGAGTCGCGCGATGGCTATGATGTTTCTGTGGCGGTGCTTGAGCCGATGGTGGAGTAGCGGGTTGTGGGTGTGGGGCGCGGCGGTGTGCGGCGGTGGCGCAGCGGAACGCGGCTCGCAACCTGTCGACGCGTGAACCAATGGTCGCACGAACTTCTTTAAACTCTGCCCATTTTCCGCCGCTCGCTCACTCGCACTCATCGTGAACTTGGCACGTGCCGAGTTGTTTTGAAAACAACCTCTGCTCGCACCATGATCCGGCGAGCCTCCCCGCGCTCAAGTTCGAGTTCGAGTTCGAGTTCGAGTTCGAGTTCGAGTTCGAGTTCGAGTTCGAGTTCGAGTTCGAGTTCGAGTT
>CAJYOV010000381.1 GCA_913776405.1 Pseudobdellovibrionaceae bacterium | reverse complement strand
AGAACTGAGGCTGATCCGCGTCTTGCTTGATGCCTTCTTCAATAGTCGCAATCGCCTTATCGTAATTGCCTTCAAGCTTTAGAAGGTACGACGCGTGAATGACAGACTCTTTGTAGTAAGAGCTTCCCGCCGGAACTTTACGGAAATGAGTCATCGCTGACTTATAGTCCTTCACTTCTTCAAACACGGCACCCAGGTAAAAGCGGATCTTGTCCGAATCAGGTTCGAGAGCGAGAACGTTTTCAAGCTTTTCGATTGCGTCCGCGTAGCGACGCTGTTCGATGAGAATAAACGCCATCTTCGCTTTCACGTTCACGTCTGTTTTGTCAGCCGCTTCCATGATCGCAAATTGCTCGTAAGCTTTCGCGTAATCCTTTTGCTCGATGTACAAGCGCGCAAGCTCTTCCGCCACTTGCGAATTCGGACCGCTCTTTTCTTGGAAATCGCGGTAAAGCGAAATTGTCTGCGGTTTACGGCCTGTGCCTTCGTAAAGGCTACCGAGCGCGATCAAAGCGTCGGTGTAGCCAGTTTTTGCAGTAAGTGCGCTCTTGAACGCTGTTTCTGCCGCAGCCGTGTTTTTTGCGTTCTCTTCAAGCTTGATGCGGCCAACGTAGTAGTAAGCGACGTGTGGATTTGGGTTGTCCGTATTTTTTGCGAGCGCTTCGAACAACTCGATCGCTTCTTTATACTTCTTTTGTTCTGCGAGGATTGCGCCCGTAAAGAGTAGCGCTTCGAAGTTCTGCGGATTATTCGTCGAAACCGCTTTGTACTGAGCGATCGCTTCGTCGTACATGCGCATTGCCGAATACAAACCGCCTAAGAGAAGTCGTGCATCTTCATGCTTTGGATCAACTTCGAGTGCGGCTTTACACTGTTCAACAGCTTCAGACACCAAACCCGATTTTACATACTCCGCTGCGAGACGAAGACGAACTTGGGCCGATGAAGGGTCGTACACGAGAGTGAGTTTGTATTCTTCAATCGCCTTTGCGCTCTCACCTTCGAGGCTCAAGCTCTCCGCAAGCGTAAAGTGGTAGTCGGCTTTTGCACGAAGGGTTGTATTGTCGATTGTTTCGCCAGATTGAGTGGCTTGCGGCATCGACATCGAGCTTGGCGCTCGGTTGACGACATCAACAGCAGATTCGCGATAAGGCGCAAGCCCCGCTTCTTGTGTCGAGGTCAACGTGGCACATCCCGAGAATGAGGCAAGAGCAACTGCCGTTGCTACAACTCTGAGACCCAATTGTTTTCGTGCATCTGTGCGAACCATATCCTTGGCCCTTTCGGGAACCCGAGTCCGCTTTCAGAAAAAAAAGCAGTCAGGTCCATAACCAAAGATCGGCAGATCTGAAGCGTAGCTTGATGAGACAGTCGCAAATTGAGCCGGATTGAGGCTCTACTGGCCCAATCCTAGACGTCGAGATGACTTATGGGAGGGGATCAAAACTTCGATTTGGATACGAATCCGACATCGTCGCCTTTGAAGCGGAAGGCTTCTGGATTTTTGTCGGAGAGTTCGCTGATGTCAGTTTCCATCCGCCCGTCCGGGCCCTCTGACCAAACGACGATTGTCGGGTTCTGATCGGTCGGCTCACCCAACACTGAATAGAAGTAAGCGCGCCCCCACGGGTCTTTCCCGATCTGACCATCCGTTAACGGAGGCACCATATGATCGGAGGCTGAGGCCGGCGATCTGGACGATGATAAAACAAACGCTTGGTTGGAGTGTTCGCGCTGTTGGCGAATCTGCAGGGCTAGCGCTTCTGCTGAAGATTTAGCGCGTCCTGGACGGTTATCGTGGAGGAGGCCTGCGACCGAGGCGCCGATGACCGAACTGACCGTGCCGCATAGAACAACCAGCATGATCAGGTCGAGAGTCCCAAAATGCTGATTTTTCTTGTGAATCGACACTCTCTGCCTCCGCTTCAATACTTTCGGCAAGGGGTCTAGGGAACTTGAGTCTAGGCCCTTCGAATTTGTCGAACTGTGACGTTGTGACACTCAACAGCAATCGTCTACCTGTTGCGATTTTCCTTCGTCTTTTTGCGTGTTTCAGAAACTTTAAGCGTGGGATTTGGTCACTTGACATCACACGTCGGGCTGACTATTGTCGCCGCGAAGTTCAGCTAGAGCTGTTCCGGGGGGAAGGCTTTAGACGGATGGTCGACGTTCATCTCTCAGGTCGCTGCAGGGTCCCTTAGTCAGGGCCTAAGTCTAGCGCCTCCAGGTGCAAGCACCCGTCTCTCTACAAAATCCCCTCCCGACAATTCGTCTGAAGAAATATGTTATCGGGGGATCTCCCCTCGGGAGGCAATGTGATCAACCAAGCTCAGGAAACTGTTTCGATCGGTGTAAAACCAGTCGGCGCGACTAGCGCGAAGACAAAGATCATCAAGCGCTACCAAAACCGCAAACTCTACGACACTCAGCAGAGCTGCTACGTGACTCTCGACGATATCGCTAAAATGATTCGTACAAACGAAGACGTCATGGTCATCGACAACAAAACGAAGAACGATATCACTGCGGCGACTCTCACGCAGATCATCTTCGAAGCTGAAAAGAAAGCGTCGACTTACGCTCCTCTCTTCACGCTCCGTGAAATCATCCAGAACGCGAACGGTTCGATCTCGAGCTACCTCGCAAAATTGGGTGCGTTCCCGAAAGACTACGCAAAGCAAGAGCCAGCTGTAATCAATCTCGGCGAAAAAGCTTCGTACGATGATTTGAAACAGACTCTTGAGAATCGCGTTGCTAAAGCCGCTACAGCGACTGAAGCAGAGTTCGCGACTTCTGGAAAACTTCTCGACGATCAAACGCCGAGCCTTCCAAACTCGAACCGCTCTCTGAATCAGTAATCCGTCGAAAGACAGATGAAACTCTAAAAAGCCCGGTGGCTGCACCGGGCTTTTTATTTTTCGAACCTCGTTTGTCACAGATGCCGAAATAAGGCCTGGTGCAATTGAAGGTCCTTTCTTATCCTTGAAGGCGGAGGTTCACTCAATGATCCGACTTCTCATCGCTTCCGCGCTCTCGCTTGCTGTTTTTGCGCTCCCAAATAAGGCGTCAGCCTACGAGAAAGGTCAGTTCCGATTCTCGGGTGTCCTCGGTCAGGTGGGCCTCTTGGGCGATCCTGGCGATCGTGGCGCGAACGCTCTCGGCTTCGGCGTGGGTACCGCTTTCCAAGTTGAGGAGAACCTGGCTTTCGATCTTCGCTACATGGGTTCGAATCATGCGAACGTCTCGCACACGGACATTTCCGTCGGTGCCGAGTATTACTTCGGCGATTACACAAACGCTTACCCGCACGCACAGCTCGGAATGAGCTTCCTTAATAACACTATTAAAGATGCGGACATCAGCGGCGACGCGGTCGGTATATATGTTGGCGGCGGACTTTCGTTTGAGCTGTCACGAAACTTGATGATCGGGCCTGAAGTCAGATTCGTTAAAGGCTTTGAGTCGAAGTCGACCGTAAACGGCGTCGATGTGACGACAGTCGGGGATAGCTATTCGATCCTTTTGCGTCTTCAATACGTGTTGAACAACGACTAAGACCGTCGACCCCGAGACGCGCGAGCGAAGACCCGCGCGTTTCAGAAGGCGCGTTTACATTGTAATGACATTGCCCGTAAACTAGACCTCTCTTTGCGTGACAACTTCGATCGTGATCGTTGGAATGTGGCATCCACATTTCTCTTAAAGCGTTCACTCGCAAATTTTCGGGGTTGTCATGAAGTCGCTCGTTCTCGGTTTGGCTCTCTCTCTGATTTCTATCTCAGCGTCGGCGCAATCAACTGTTCCACCCAAGCCTCAAACTCCTGTTCAAGACGCGCGTACCGAAGATTCTTCAAGTGGCAAGAGCCAGCTCAATCGCGAAGGCAAATCGGTCGTCTTGACGGCTCAACCGATCGGTATCGGGCCAACCACACTCATTTCTCAGGGTCTCTCGGCTGGCTTCTTCATCGACCGTGATTCTCTGATTCAAGTCGATTTCACTGCAAACGCAGACGACGATTTCGAGGGTGCGTGGTGGTCAACAAAGGTTCGTAACCTAAGTGTTACGTGGAAACAGTTTGTCGGTAATTCGTTTTACTTCAAGGGCGGCCTCGAGCAGCGCTGGGTGCATGAAACGTATGACTTCAGCTCGTCATCGCAATACGAGTTCAAAGGCAACTCGACGAACTTACGCGTGGCACTCGGTAACCAATGGCAATTCAAAGGTTTCACGCTCGGTTGTGATTGGTTTGGCTTGTCTCAGCCCATCCGTCACAAAGTCACATCTTCTTCATACACGTCTACTTCAAACCGAGATCAGATCGAGCGATACTCGAAAGACTATTTGGAAGACATGACGTTCACAGCCGTCCACTTCTACTTAGGCATGGCATTCTGAAACTGAACAATGAAATCGTAGTCGTTCCAACGACTCACTTTTGACTTCGCGTAAGCGGATGACTTAATGGAGCAAACATGAAGTTTTTGGCACTCGGTCTTTTGAACGTCCTTTTCGTAACGAGCGTTGCTTCAGCACAAACTCAACCTGTGACTCCGAACGCAGCACCCGCGACACAAACGCCGCCGGCGCCTGAAGCGTCACGCCCGTTTGAGCCAAAGCGTAGAGGCTCAAGCGCGGAAACTCGCGCTGAAAAATCATTTATGATCACGGCGCAGCCGATCGGCTTTGGACCGTCTGTCATTTTGACTCAAGGTTTATCGGCTGGCTTCTTCGTTGATCCGGATTCGATCATTCAGGTGGATTTCGTCGGCAACAACGACGAAGAATATAACGACAACAACGACTGGAAGGTGCGCGCGCTTTCAGTCAGCCTTAAGCAGTTTATCGGAAACTCATTTTACGTAAAGCCAGGCATCGAGCACCGCTGGGTGCGCGAAGATTATCACGATGAAGGTGCTAACAAGTTCTGGGGCTACAAAGGCAACATGACAGGCATTAGCTTCTCTGTCGGCAACCAATGGCAGATCAACAACTTCACGCTCGGTTGCGACTGGTTCGGCTTCACTCAATCGTTCCTTCACGACCGTACGGAAGAGTACACGCGTGGTTCGAACCTCGGCGCTTCGCAAGCAGATCTCGAAGACGAGTCTGACGATAGCCTTAAAGGCATGACGTTCAAGTTCGCTCACTTCTACCTTGGCGTTTCGTTCTAATTTCAAAAAAGAAATCGGATCTAGAGGCGTATGAAATCAGTCGCCGTTTTCTGCGGTTCAAGTTTCGGTAACGACCCGGCGTTTCTCAATGCAACACGAGAACTCGGGTCTGCGCTCGCGAAGCAGAAAACACGCCTCGTCTACGGCGGCGCAAAAGTCGGCTTGATGGGCTTAATCGCAGATTCCGTTTTAGAAAACGGCGGCGAAGTGACCGGTATCCTTCCCCGCCTTCTCATGACCAAAGAGATTGCGCACGAATCTCTGACAGAACTCTTGATTGTAGAATCTATGCACGAACGTAAGACCAAGATGTTCGAGCGGTCCGAAGGGTTCATCGCGCTCCCCGGAGGTTTCGGCACGCTAGAAGAGGTCGTCGAGATTCTAACCTGGGGTCAATTAGGTCTTCACAAATTCCCCGTCGGTTTTCTCAATATCAATGGCTACTACGATTCGCTTTTCGATCTCTTCGAGAAAATGGAAAGTGCTGAACTGCTGAAAAGCGTAAATCGAGAAATGGTGCTTTTTGCTGAAGATGTTCCAAGCCTGCTTGCAAAGATGAGAGCTTATAAAGCGCCCGCCGTCGGCAAGTGGATCACGAAACCTACGACGTAACTCGCGTTCGCTCTTCGCCTAGCGGACAGAGCGCCATGTGATGAAAACTTTTTGGCCGGGCCGGACTTCGATTTCTTTTTCCGGCATTTCTTCGCCTGAGGGCGAGCCGTAAGTGTCGAGACCTTGAACTTTCACTTTGTATTTTCCGGGCTTCACGGAAATTCGAGACATCTGAAATGTTTCGGGCAGTGTTGACCATTGCCGAACGTCAGCGCGGTCAGTTGCGTTGAGTACAATCCATGCTACCGCGCCAAGAGCTTTGTCTCGCTGGCGCATTTGATCAGCGAGAACCGCCTTTGTCCCCATGCCCAGTACGCGACGGCCGACTAAGCTCAAGTAGTCGTCATTCAGCGCCTTCACTGAAGTTCGAGAGACATCGAAAATTGGCGTTGAAAGTTCGCTTTTGTCGTCGACTACGAGCCGTGCTTTTTTCGTTCTCGAATAAACCGGGCGTAGCTCAGGAAAGCGCGGGTTCTCAGGACGTGACTGTTTTCTTGGCCCCCAGCCTTGTTCATA
>CAJYOV010000380.1 GCA_913776405.1 Pseudobdellovibrionaceae bacterium | reverse complement strand
GTTTTTCATTCTTGTCGTTTGCTTCACGTTCTTTGGAATTCGTTACGGCAGCCAAACTGGGCTTTTACCAACGCCGCTTCGCAAGGTCGGCAGCTTCAACCAAGCAGTCGGTGAATCCGTTTTCTCAAACCGCAATCTGGCTCCTCTTAAGCCTGCGCCTCCGAAAGGCACAAGGCCTCGTGTGAATGGGTTATTAGGCTTAAAGTCGGAACTCGATCTGAAGAACTACCGCGTGATCGTCGAAAGTGGCGAGAAGCGGTTAGAGCTACCAGTGTCGGAAATTGAAACGTTAGAAGCGACTTCGATGTCGGTGGACTTCAAGTGCATCGAGGGTTGGACTCAGGTGATGCAATACGGTGGCGTTCGTTTCTCAGACTTCATGGCGAAGTTTGACGTCGGCAAAAAACCGGATGGCACTAAATACAGGTATGTCGGCCTTGAGACACCGGATCGCGGTTACTACGTTTCGCTCGATATCGAATCAATCGAACATCCGCAGACGCTTCTCGCTTTTGAGATGAATGGGGAACTCTTGAGACCCGAAAACGGCGCGCCTCTTCGATTGATCGTGCCGCACAAATACGGCATCAAAAGCCTAAAGCGCGTTGGGCGGATCTTCTTTTCTGATCAGTGCCCGCCCGATTACTGGGCGGAGCGCGGTTACGATTGGTACTCAGGGCTCTGACTCGAGCCGGAGTTCTAACTTAACCGAACAAGTGTTTCGGTGAGAGCCAGACTTTCAAAACGGTCATGAGGTTATCGAGGTTGATTGGCTTCGGCAGATAGTCTGTCGCGCCAGCCGCGATACATTTCTCGTGGTCGTCTTTCATCGCTTTCGCCGTGAGCGCAATCACAGGCAACTTGCGAACGCGGTCGTTGTTGCTTGAACGAATGCGCTTCGTAGCTTCGAGACCGTCCATTCGCGGCATCATGATGTCCATCAGAACGAGTTCGATGTCGTCGTGTTTCTCGAGCTCTTCGAGGGCTGCGATACCGTCTTTCGCAAATCGAACTTTTAAGCCTCGCGTTTCAAGAACGCTCGTTAGGGCGAACAAGTTGCGAACGTCATCATCGACGAGCAAGACCGTACGATTCTCGAACGACTGATCCTGCGAGCGAAGTGTCGAGAGCATCTCTTGCTTCTCGTGCGGGAGCATCGATTCAACACGGTGAAGGAAAAGATTCACTTCATCCAAAAGACGTTCTGGAGAGCGAGCGCCTTTGATGATGATGCTCTCCGAGAAGCGGCGGAGATAGCTTTCTTCTTCTTGAGAGAGATCTTTACCCGTGTAGATCACGATCGGCGGAAGCGAGATCGAAAGCTCATTCAATTTCTCGAGAAGATCGAAGCCCGACATATCCGGCAAGCTCAAGTCGAGAATGATGCAATCGAACGGCTCTTTCTGGAGCGTTTCGATTGCTTTCGCGCCCGTGCGCTCCGAGGTGACGATGACATCTTCGCCGGAAACAAGCTCAGCGACTGCTTTGTTTTGGCGTTCGTCATCTTCGATCAGAAGGACACGGCGAAGCTTATCAGAGAGAAGGTTTTCAATACGGCCGAGTGCCGAGCGTACCTTATCGAGTGTGACGGGTTTCGTGAGGTAACCGAGAGCACCCATGCGAAGGGCACTTTGCTGATACTCGAGAGCCGAAATCATGTGAACCGGGATGTGGCGGCGATTCGGCATTTGCTTGATCATCTCAAGAATTCCGAGACCGCTGATGCCCGGGAGTTTGATGTCGAGAAGGATTGCATCCGGAGCGTGTGTATCAAGAATCGCGAGCGCAGTTTCTCCGTCAGCGGCTTCGATCGGCGAGAAGCCGTAAGATTTCGTGACCTCAACGACCGACGAACGGAACGCGTCGTCGTCTTCAACGATTAGAATCGTTTTTTCGCCTTCAGGAATCGCAGGAATTTGAACTTGCTTCTTCTCGACTTGGCGCTGCGGTGCTGTTTCGGCCGCTTCGCGCATTCCGCCGCCGAGGCTCGAAGCTGAAGTCTGCGCAGGCTCTGGATTTTGCGTCTTAGCTGCGGCCTCTTCTTCGCCAAGTGGGATGACTAATGTGAATGTCGAACCTTTGCCTTCTTCCGAAGTCATCTTGATCTCGCCGCCGAGTAGCTGGGCAAGTTCACGTGAGATCGTGAGGCCCAGGCCCGTGCCGCCGTATGTGCGGCTCGTGCTAGAATCAGCTTGTTCGAAGGCTTCAAAAATCAGTTCTTTCTTATTATTCGCTACACCAATGCCTGTGTCGGTCACCGAAATTTCAACGGCTTTCTTTTGCGCGTTCAATTTCGCCGACATTGTGACCGAACCCTTTTCGGTGAACTTCACTGCGTTCGATAAGAAGTTACGCAAGATTTGATCGAGGCGCTGGCGGTCGGTGTAAACTTTAACGCCTTTTAATTCTTCCGGCAGGTCTGTGACAAAATTTAAGTTCTTCGCCGTCATTTGCGGGAGGAATGTCTGGCGTTTCGCTTGGAAGAGTGAGCCTAACGTGAATGTTTCTTTGCGTACGGCCAACTTCTTCGCTTCGACTTTTGCGAGATCGAGGATGTCATTGATGAGCGTCAGAAGATCGTTGCCGGCGCTTTGGATCGATCTAGCGAACTGCTTTTGCTGTTCGGTGAGGTTCTTCTCTTTATTCTCGATGAGAAGGGTTGAGAGAATCAGCAAGCCGTTAAGCGGCGTGCGAAGTTCATGCGACATTTTCGCGAGAAATTCAGATTTGTATTGGCTAGAGCGCGCCAGGTCTTCCGCGCGCTTCTCGAGTTCGCCCTGCGCACGTTCGAGTTCGCGGTTTTTGACTGTAAGAGCGTCTTGTTGAGTTTCGAGCGCGCGCGCTTGTTGCTCAAGTTCTTCGTTGTTGACGCGCAATTCTTCTTGTTGCGACTGAAGCTCTTCGGCTTGCTGCTGCGTTTCCGCGAGAAGCGACTGAAGGCGCTCGCGAGAGAGGGCGGCGTTGAGGCCCACGCCGATCGTTTCGCCAAGACGGGTGAAGAGATCTTTTGTTTTTTCATCAAGCGGTTCGAAAGAAGCGAATTCGATTACGCCGATTGTTTGGCCCTGAAATTTGAGCGGCGCAAACGCTAGAGACTTTGGAAGAGCGTCACCGAGCGAGGACGAGAACTTCCAATAATCGCTTGGCACCTCGGGAACTTCGAGGAATTCACCGCGAGAAACCGCTTCGGTAAGCAGCGACGTTTCTGAAACGAACTCGACCTCGTCTCCAGGTCGGTGCTCTACACCGGCCGAGCCTGCAAGGCGGAACGCGGTATGCTCGCGGATGAAAAGCTTTGCAGCTGAGACACCGAGCTTGCGAAGAACGAACGAGAGAACTTCGTGAGTGACCGTGGTGAAGGGCTGATCGGCCGCTACGATACGAGCTGCGTCTGCGAGATTCTCGCGAATCCAAGCTTCACGCGCCTGCGAAGCGATTTCTTCAGCGGATCGTTGCTGGTTCCGGCGCATCTGAACAAAAGCGTAGGTCACGACGATCAAACTTAAAGCAGTCGTAAGGATGAGAGTCATGAAAAAGAGAGACTGGCTTCTCTCCGTTTCTCTTTGGCGCTCAGACAGAAGTGTTTTTTCGCGACCAATCATTTCATCGATCTGGGAGCGGATCGCGTCCATCGTCGCTTTGCCTTCGGTCATGTTGCTGACATCGGTTTTGCGGCCATTTTTGGCGAAGTCCGTGATCAGATTCTGAATCACTTCCACTCGGCGCTCTAAGAGCTGCTCGAGAGCTGCGAGTGACATCTGTTGTTGAGGATTGTCGCGCGTTAGATATTGCACGCGGTTATAGTGCTGGCGCATGTCGATTACGCCTTTACGGAACGGCTCGAGATATTCTTCCTTACCAGCGAGTCGGTACCCGCGACCGCCGGTTTCA
>CAJYOV010000379.1 GCA_913776405.1 Pseudobdellovibrionaceae bacterium | reverse complement strand
ATGGCGATCTTTCATTTCGCTTTCGATCTCGATTATTTCAAAGTGGTCGAGATCGATTTTCTGAATTCGAATTTTTGGATCGTGTTTCAGAACTTGATCGTGACGCTTTTCATTTTACTTGTCGGCATCAGTCTGAGCTTCAGTCGACCCCAGTATCGAGATCGAAAATATCAGAAGCGACTTTTGGAAATAGGTTTTGGCGCAAGCCTGATTTCTCTCGCGACGTATGCACTCTTCGACTCAAGCTGGGTGTTTTTCGGCGTTCTTCATTTTATTTTTGTGATGACACTCTTAGCGCCGACTTTTACGCAAGCACTCCGAAAGCGCCCCATGGTTGCGCTGGCACTAGGCATCGCCCTTGCGGCTCTTCCAGTTTTTTATCGCGCACCGTGGTTTCATCAACCCGGCTGGAATCTTCTCGGACTTTCACCTTGGCCTCAGATGTCTGAAGACTTCACGCCGATTCTCCCTTGGCTCGGCGTGATTTTCCTGGGTCTTTTCATCGGATCAACCGTAGAAAAATGGCCCGCTCGTGTCACAGCTCTAGAGATTCCTGGCCTCTCCCGCTTGGGACGCCATGCGCTGATTTTCTATCTTCTCCACCAAGCGGTCCTATTCCCGCTCGCGTGGGTGATTTCTCGTTGATCAATTGGTCTATTTGCTTCAAAAATCGTCTTTCAAAGACAGCTCAAGCAAAAGGACTCCATTCATGGCTTTCACTAAGATCAAGGTTGCAAACCCGGTCGTCGAACTCGACGGCGATGAAATGACTCGCATCATCTGGCACTTCATCCGCGAAAAACTCATCAAGCCTTACCTCGACATCGATTTGAAATACTACGATCTCGGCATGGAGTACCGCGATAAGACTGACGACAAAGTCACAGTCGAAGCCGCAGAAGCGATCAAAAAATACGGCGTCGGCGTAAAATGCGCGACAATCACGCCTGACGAACAGCGTGTTGAAGAATTCAAACTGAAGCAGATGTGGAAGTCGCCAAACGGCACAATCCGTAACATCCTCGACGGCACCGTCTTCCGCGAGCCGATCGTGATCTCAAACGTTCCACGCCTCGTTCCAGGTTGGACAAAGCCAATCATCATTGGCCGTCACGCGTTCGGCGACCAATACCGCGCAACTGATTTCGTAACTAAAGGCAAAGGCAAACTCACAGTCACGTTCCAACCAGAAGGTGGCGGCGAAACGCAATCGTTCGAAGTGTTTAACTTCAAAGGCGATGGCGTAGCTCTCACGATGTACAACACGGACGAGTCGATCCGTGGCTTCGCACACTCGTGCTTCCAGATGGCGCTTTCTAAAGGCTGGCCACTTTACCTTTCGACGAAGAACACGATCTTGAAAAAGTACGATGGTCGCTTCAAAGACATCTTCGAAGAGATCTACCAAAAAGACTACAAAGCGAAATTCGAAGCGGCAAAAATTGTTTACGAACACCGCTTGATCGACGACATGGTTGCTTCAGCCCTCAAATGGGAAGGCGCATTCGTTTGGGCTTGTAAGAACTATGACGGCGACGTTCAGTCAGACACGGTCGCGCAAGGTTTCGGTTCACTCGGCCTCATGACTTCTGTTCTCGTCACACCAGACGGCAAGACGATGGAAGCCGAAGCTGCGCACGGCACAGTGACTCGTCACTTCCGTCAGCATCAGCAAGGTAAGCCGACATCGACAAACCCTATCGCGTCGATCTTCGCTTGGACTCGCGGCCTCGCATTCCGCGGCAAACTCGACGGCAACAAAGAGTTGATCAACTTCGCAGAGACGCTTGAGAAGGTCTGCATCCAGACGGTTGAATCCGGCAAGATGACAAAAGACCTTGCGATGCTTGTTCACGGCGACAAAGTCACAGCCGACAAATACCTCAACACCGAGCCGTTCTTGGATGCAATCGACCAAAACTTGAAGAAAGCTTTGTCGATGTAATCAGCCGAACTGAAGCTTGCACGCGCAAGCTCCAGTTCCTTCGTCTCTAGTCTTTTGTTCGCGTAAAGAAGCCCGCCCTGGGAAAACCTCCCGGCGGGCTTTTCCATTTCAGTCGCACCGCACGCTTGGTCGGTCGCACCGCACGTTCTCGATGATAGCCGCCGGTAAAAGGCACCGAGTTTTACCTCTTTTCACGCCTACCGTTTACGCCCTGAAACCAATGGGGTTTCACCTGTTCTTCCCCTGTCCACAGTGTTTGCAGCTCTCTCCGCTATCCCTGGAGGACTCGGATGCGTTCTGCTTTTTCAACTTTGATTCTCGTGGCTACGGCAGCTGTGACTTTAACCGCTACCACGTCAGCTCAAGCTGCCCCTGCGCCTAAAAGCTGCGGCATCGTTCGTGAGCTGATTTCTCGCATGAAGACGAAACACCTTCTGCAGGTCGTGCTTGATAACACCGAGACGGGTCGCCGTGAGATCCACACGGTCGGTGCGATCGACGTGAATCTCTCGATGCTGACACGCGCACTGGGCTCAACCAACGTCCAAGTTTGCCTCGAGAAATTCGACGACGGACAACAGTCGACAGTTTCGAATCTCTACACACGTTAAGACCATTAGACCGATTGCAAAGTGAATCAGACTCTCTACTATTTAGAGTATGAAAAATACTTTGCTGCCTTTATCGATCCTTGTTCTCATGATTGCCGGTTGTGCCCACCACCGCGATGTTCGCCCCGGCGCAGACGGTGTTAACCGCGTTCAAGTAACTGCGGAAGACACTGAAAAAGGCGCTCAAGACGCCATCGCTCAAGCGAACCACTACTGCAAAGAGAAGAACAAAGAAGCCGTCTTCCTCGAAGAAAACAAGAAGTACACCGGCGACTATGACGAAGAGACTTACAAAACCGGTAAGAAAATCTCGAAGGTCGCTCAGGGTGTCGGCGCAGGCGTCTTCGTCTTCGGCGGCCGCAACGAACGAAAAGCGGGCACAGCAGCTGGCGTCGGTGGCGGCATCGGCGACAGCGTCCTCGGCAAAGGCTACACCGTCGACATGAAATTCAAATGCCAGTAATCAAAAAGACGTAGGCGCCCTCAAGCCCCTCGCGTTTTTTAGCGCTTTAAGCGCAGACGAATCGGCCCGCGAATGTTGTCCGGGTCGACGACTTTTCCACGCTGAGTGATTTCGATCTCACCTTTAGCGACAAGCTCACGAGCAGCCTCACGAACTTGCTCCATCTTTTCGGTATTTTTCTTATCGCGTTCATCCAAAACTTCAGATGGGCACATCGTCTTGCTCGCATCACGCGACCGCAAAATCTCAAGAATTTTGTCTTTATACTGAACAAGATTCGACTTCCGCACTACGCAACAGCTCCGCAAAATGGGCCCCACGCGAATGCATGGGGTTTACCTGTCGCAAGAGCGACAGGTGCAAGCAACCACTTTTCCCGCCAACTGGCGAAAAAGAGCGAAGCGATTTAAGCAAGATTGGCGAAGAGGAAAAGTGGTGGTCGGAGACGGAATTGAACCGCCGACACGTGGATTTTCAATCCACTGCTCTACCGACTGAGCTACCCGACCACTTAAGGAAAGAGAGAGAAGGATTACCTGGGCTGTGCCCGAGTGTCAAAAGAAATGCCCGGGAATTCCGGGCATTTTCGGGCCTCAGATCAAATTTAAAGCGCGAAGGCTTTAAATCAGACCTTCGAGAGCGCGTTTTCGAGGTCGCGGATCAGATCTTCAACGTTTTCAACACCGACACTCAAGCGGACCATCGTGTCGTCGATACCCAGGGCTTTTCGAGCCTCAGGCGGGATCGACGCGTGAGTCATGATTGCGGGATGCTCAATCAAAGATTCAACACCGCCCAAAGATTCTGCGAGTGCGAAGATGCGAACGTTCTCAAGAAGGCGACGAGCTTCATCAATGCCGCCCTTTAAGTAGATCGTCATCATGCCGCCAAACCCGTGAGCTTGCTCTTTGGCAAGTGCGTGCTGCGGGTGTGAAGGCAAACCTGGATAAGCGACGCGAGCCACTTTCGGATGTTTTTCAAGATACTCAGCGACTTTGCGGCCATTGATATCGTGTTGGCGCATGCGAAGAGCGAGCGTTTTCAATGAGCGCATCGACAAATACGCATCAAACGGAGCGCAGATAGCGCCCATCGACTTCTGAAGGAAGTAGATCCGTGCTGCGAGATCATCGTCGTTGACGATTAAGGCGCCGCCGACAACGTCTGAATGACCGCCGACGTACTTCGTTGTGGAGTGAAGAACGATATCAGCACCCAACTCCAATGGACGTTGGAAGTAAGGGCTCATGAACGTATTATCGACGATCGAGAGAATCCCTTTCTCTTTCGCAATTGCTGCAGCTTTGCGAATATCGACGAGCTTCATGGTCGGGTTCGTCGGCGTTTCGATCCAAACCATCTTCGTGTTTGGCTTGATCGCTTTACGGAAATTCTCGACGTCTGTGAGATCGACGTATGAGAACTCGATCCCGTTGTGCTTGATGACTTTGTCCATCAAACGGAAGGTGCCGCCATACATGTCATCAGAGGCAATCACGTGATCGCCTGCTTTTAAAAGATGAAGCGCTGTTGTTTCAGCTGCGCATCCAGAAGCGAAACCGAAACCGTGTTTTCCGGATTCGAGGTTTGCAAGGCAAGCTTCGTAAGCGCTGCGAGTTGGGTTTTGCGAGCGCGCATATTCCCAGCCCTTGTGACGACCTGGAGATTCTTGAACGAACGTCGATGTGAGATAGACAGGAGTCATGATCGCGCCTGTCGTCGGATCCGGCTCTTGGCCAGCGTGAATAGCGCGCGTTTCAAAGCCGTACTGAGATTTGTTCCAATCGTTTTTCATAGAGACCTTAAACTTGTTCGTTTTGAGTGAGGTAATCAGCGAGATCCGAACGTGTCAGAGCCTGACCCGTTTCGCGTACGCGCACACACGTTTCTTTCTTCAGCATCATTTCGAGTTCCGCGAGTGTCGCGTCCGCCGAAATTTCTGGAAGCGATGACTTTACGATATGAAGAACCGGCTCGCTTGGGCTCAAAAGACCTGAAGCCAAGACACGCAAGATTTCAGCGGCGTCGAGCATGCCGATGAACTTCGAACCGTCATAGACAGCGATCTGCGAAAGCCCATGAGTCTGCATGGTGTGAACGGCTTCTTTCATGGATGAACCGACCTTAACGTGCGCACCCACTGGCTTTGCGCCTTTTTTTTCGGCTAAGTGACCAACCGCTGTCGTTGAAAGCGTCGATGAAGCGAGCTTGTTCGTCCGCATCCAATCTTCGTTGTACGCCTTCGTCAGGTAACTACGGCCACCGTCTGGGAAGAGCGACAAGATCGTCGAACCTGGTTTCAATTTTCCAGTCTCTGAGTACTTGATCGCAGCCATGAGAGCCGCACCACAAGAAGGACCAACCAACATACCTTCAAATCGCGTGATCTCGCGCGTTTTCTTGAAGATCTCTGGATCCGTGACCTGAACAAAGTCGTCCATATGTTGGAACTGCACATTGTCTGGCATCATGTCTTCGCCAATACCTTCGACCAAGTACGAGTGCGGCGGTGTGAGCGCTTTCTTATGGTAGAACATGTCGTGAAGGATCGAGCCGATCGGGTCTGCGCAAACGATCTTCACGTTCGGATTTTTCTCTTTCAGAAATTTGCCGACACCTGAAATCGTACCGCCGGTGCCAGCACCTGCGACGAAGCAATCGATTTTTCCGCCCGTTTGTTCCCAGATTTCCGGGCCTGTGACACGGTAGTGAACATCCGCGTTCGCCGGGTTGTGATACTGGTTCGTCGAGTACGCACCAGGAATGATCTCGACGAATTTAGCCGCAACCGAATAGTGTGAGCGAGGATCGTCAGCTTCAACGCCCGTCGGCGTGATCACCACGCGTGCACCGTAAGCTCGTAAAGTTGCGCGTTTTTCTTCGCTGATTTTTTCAGGCATCACGAAGATGCATTTGTAGCCTTTAAGCGATGCCGCCATCGCCAGACCAACGCCTGTGTTGCCTGACGTTGCTTCGACAATTGTGCCGCCCGGCTTTAGAAGGCCGCGCTTTTCAGCGTCTTCAACAATTGCGATCGCCATGCGGTCTTTAACGCTGCTGCCCGGGTTGAAATACTCAACCTTCGCTAAGAAATTGTGGCCGTTTTTAGGGACGGCGTTGTGAAGTTTGAAGATAGGCGTATTGCCGACTGCTGCAAGAACGTTCTCAAAGATCTTTGCCACGTGCTGTTCCGTTTGTTGTACCGTTTGTGCGCTTTGGAGATGGAGTTGGGCGAGCCTCGCGCGCAGCTTCTAGCGCTTCGAGAACGAGACTCATGCGGCTGACGGGATCGCTTGTGTAGCGAATGCCTGCACCCTTCATGTGAAGGCGGACGACCGCTTCTTCAGGATGGTCTTTAATCAATTCATCGATGAGTTCTTCGAGATGATCGAGAGCCGAGCCAATCATTGTTTTCATGATTGGAACTCTACCAAAGCTCAAGAGAGGTTCAACGTTTTACGGTCGCGATTGTGCTCTGAGAGCCCGTTCGTCGATACGCTTCATCTCTCCGGATTTCAGCTCCAGTGTAAGACTTCCCGCGCCAAAAGCGCTGGTCCACGACAAGCGATGAAGACCTGGCGTGAGCTTTGTCAGTTCCACCGGCGAATAGCCGACTTTCTTTCCGTTAAGACTGAGATCTGCCCATTGAAGCGTCGTTACGACCAACTTTGCGTTGGAAACCGGCTGAACTAGTGGCGCTTCGGCTTGAACCGAAACTGAAAGCACCGAAAACAAGACCAAGTTCATCATCGAAAGAGCAAACTTAGGCGTAAAAGCGAGCGCTTTCACTCGTCGAGGTGCGATTTCAGCTAATTGCGCGTGCGCGGAGAGAATCTGTGTTCGCGCTAGACGTTTTCGAGTCTGAAATTCTGTTATGAGCGCGCTCAATTCTGCCTGATTTGAAACTGAAGTCTCAGATGACGCAGTTTCTTGTCTCAACGAGGCCTCACGCGCGCAAAAGCCTCGTTCATCAGGCGGC
>CAJYOV010000378.1 GCA_913776405.1 Pseudobdellovibrionaceae bacterium | reverse complement strand
TCTTGTGCGCGAAAAGCCCTTTAAGCTTTTTCATCTTCTCTTCGATCTCTTCAGAAATCGAAAACGAGACCTGAAAACGATCACGTCCGACTGGCTTGACGCTTTCGACTTTCTGGATATCCGGGTTTCTCTTTGCGAGTTCGCGCTCAACTTCGCGAGTCGATTTCTTAATGCAGGCATCGACGAGTTCACGCTTCTCATCAATCGAATAAGTCTTATTCTGTTTCTTTTCGAGCAAGATGAACGACTGAACCTTCGCAGCTGCCGTGAGCGAAAGTTCACCTGATTCGATCTTCGCTTCAGTCTCAGGCAGAGCTTCGATCAGTCGCATCGCATTGATTCTAAGCTGCGCCGAGCCAGCGCAGTATCCCAGCTTTTCCGTTGCTAACTGAAAGAGCGAGGAGCATGCGTGCTTTAGATAAAGCTCACGATCATTGATCTCCTTAAAGTAACGAACCACCACCGCCGTCGCTTCACGCTCGGTTTTGATTGCAGCTTTCGTCTCGATCAAGAGGTCGACATCCGATAACGAAGAAAGAAAATCTGCAACAGGCCGCGATTCATCTTTCGACTGAAGGCGTGATAGAGGCGATGGCGATGGCGATGGCGGGAGATTGAAATCAATTTGCATGAAGGTCTCCAAATCAAAATTGATCCGGGAATGCGCGAAACTTCCCAGAGGAAATCGTCATACCACGGGTTTTAAAGCTCGCTTTTTCTCCGCTTCGAATGGGCTTAACGGTTAGATCTAAGTTTGATTAAGACAGCGATTAAACGCACAAGATTGACTCGAGTCGCGTGCAACTCAAGTTTGATCCTGACCCGTCGAGTTCGTTGTGAAATCATGAAATCGAGGCGAATAGAGATCGAGAACCTGGGTCAAGAACTTTTTCGCACTTCACGCGCATGAACCAAAACCAACTTCACGCGCATGAACCAAAACCCGAACCAAAGCGCATGAGTCGAAACTGAAACCAAAGCGCGGGCACCACCCGACGCACAAAAAGAAAAAGCCGCCTCGTAGGGCGGCTTTCAACGGGCGCTCAGATCGTGGCCCAACGGCCTCACGGCCCGCTCAAGCGCAGCGCGCTGGTTAACACACCTGCGTGTTACTCCGCGGCTTCGTCTTCGTCCGGTTCGACGTTGGCGTCGTGGATTTCGCCGAGGCGGCCCAGCATTTCGTTTTTTTCGCGTTCGCGGATTTTGGCGCGGTCCATGGAGCGGACGAGGTGGTCGGCGAAGACTACGAACTGGGCATCCGGAATCAAGATGGCAGAGACTGGCTTTTTCGCTGAGCCGCGTGTGCCGCAGGGGCCGTCGGCGAGTTCGCACAGTTGGTCGTTGAGATCGCGGCGAAGCTTTGTCATCTCAGCTGGCTTCTCGGTGACTTTGCCGAAAGCGCCGCCTAAACGACCGTCGGCGACGGCCGAGCGAACCCAATCGTCGACCAATTCAGCAAGACTCTTCTGGCCGCCGATGCGTTGATACAGCGACGGCTCATTGATGACCGCACGGCGCGGCTTCGAGCGACGCCCTCTGCGGCGGCGACGGCGCGCTTCTGACGAGTCGGCCGCAGCCAACACAAACGTGAAGGTAAGAACTAACGCCATGACTCGCATGACTTTCAAACGAAAAGAAGCTGGAGTGGAATTTACTGTCGTCATACGTTCAAGACTCCAAGGCATTGGTGCGCGCGAGAAAGATGCGCGCACTGCCTTAAGAGTTTAAAACGTCAGACTTTCGCGTCAAGACTAGGTGCGCGTTCGAGCGCAAGATCCTCGACCAACGCCGCCCTTTAGTGATTCAACGCGTACGCAATCGCCTGGAGCTCTTTATCGGTCATCGTGATATTCGCCATGCCGCCGCGATTACTTTGAATCGCAAGCTTGATACCGGTGAACGTTGAGCCACGCTTGTTTGAGGCCGAGACGTTGCCGTGACAGCTTGTACAACTGCCGATGTTCGCCCCGCCTGGCGCGTTGTACTTCGCAGCGCCGTCGATCGACTCGATGAAGATTCGAGCATTCGTTCCAAAGTTCGCATCGTAAGTCGTCGTGTTGTTCGTTGCGATTGCACTAGTGACGGCGATGTCCTTAAAAGCCCCGGGCGCGATCTGGTCGTTCATCGCTTGCGCTGCGAACGGGTTACCGTTTGTTTGAATTCGATGGTTCACAGAGTCATCATTGTAGACACGAAGCTTTTGACCCACAAAAACTAAGATCTGTGTCGCAAGCGAGTTCCAAGCGCTGCCGTTAGTTCCGTTCGCGACTCTGAAAACAATTGTGTTGTCGTCAACACCCGACGGCGTCGGCACCACACCACCCGAGCCGACTGCATGAGTGTGCGATGCGTACGACATGGTCTCGTCAGGCCAAATCGCTTGAAGCGTGATCGTCACACTGCCGGCGGTCGTGCACTTTAACTCGCGTTTCAACAGGTTGCCGACCGAGCTCAAGAGACA
>CAJYOV010000377.1 GCA_913776405.1 Pseudobdellovibrionaceae bacterium | reverse complement strand
ACGCGTGGCCGCTCTTCACTCAAGTTTTAGGCGGGGGTTTCGCAACACCGCCTTACCTCTACTCAGGGTTTGTGTGGACGTCGATTTTCGGCGACTCCATTTTCAGCTTTCGTGCAATGGTCGCATTTTACTCGGCGCTCTTCGTTGGTGGGTCTTATGTTTTGGGCTTCCGTGTATGGAAGTCGCGTGAGGCTGCTTGGCTTTGTGCGCTAGTCGCAGCGCTGTCACCATGGATGACTCAATTCGCGCGCATCGCTTGGGACCCAGGTCTTGCGCCCGCGTTTAGCGTTTGGGCTTTCGCGTTTTTATGGAGCCAGAGAAAAAGCCGTTGGCTTGAGGCCGTCGCGGGTGGTGTTTGCCTTTCACTCGCGGCTTACGCTTACCCGCCATTGCGTGTGCAGCTAGCGCTGACGACGCCAGTAGCCCTCGGGTTGCTTTTCGTACGCGACAAAAAAGCTGGAAGCCCTCTTTGCTTTTCGTTGCGGTAGCGGCTCTCTTAAGCCTTCCGCTCATCCGACTCACGCTCACAGGAGAGCTCCAGGCTCGCTTTTCAGCACTCAGCGTTTTCAACCCGGAGTACCTAAAGCAATTCGGCGAGCCGAGCTTCTCTCTCGGGCTCAGGGAACTTCTGAAGAATTTCAGCCTTCATTTTTCGCCGAGCTATTTGTTGGTTTCAGGCGATGCGAACGTTCGGCATTCAACGCAAAGTTTTGGTGAGTGGGGCTGGCTCGAAATTTTTGGGTTTTTAGTGGCGATTGGTGCGAGTCTGAGATTTGCGCTCGCCAAGCGCTTACATCAATTTCGTTGGGGCGAAATTTCATTCGTGATCGTAGGCTATCTTGCAGGTGTCTTACCGGCGGCCATGACGTGGGAATCAAACCCGCACGCGCTTAGATCGATTGGAAGTCTCGTCTTTCTTGCGCTCGGAGCCGGCGGCGCCCTTCACTTCGCGTGGAAGCATCGGCCACTGAGAACCGCAACGCTTGTGCTTGCAGTGGGCTTTCTTGGTTTTTACTGGAAAGTCATGATCTTCGATTACCCACAGAAAGCCGACGCTTGGTTTGACGGCGTTGTGGCACAAGTAGCTGAACAACTGACCCATCAAGGTCGGATCGAAGCACTCGATGGAGAGCTAAAGGCGGCTCGAATCAATTACGACCCTATGGCGACTGCCTACTACAAGCTCTCATCGGGCGCGATCTCGTGTCAGAAAAAGTGAGGGAATTGATTCGCTCTGCAAATCGTCTCTGCGATGAGCTCAAGGCCTTTCAAGTCAGCTTCGTCAAAACGCGCAAGCGTCGGTGAGTCGATATCGAGAACACCGAACAGATCCTTCTTCTGAGCATCACGATAAAGCGGAATAACCACTTCAGAACGTGAAGCGCTATCGCAAGTGATGTGGCCCGGAAACTGGTCGACGTCTGTCACTAAGATCGATCGACGTTCTTTCGCGGCGGTGCCGCAAACGCCTTTTCCCAGTGCGATGCGCGTGCAGGCCGTGAGCCCCTGAAAAGGCCCGAGAACAAGCGAATCATCTTTCAATAAGTAAAAGCCGACCCAATTGATATCGGGTAAGTGTTGCTTCAACGACGCCGATGCGTTCGCAAGAGCGGTGAACCAAACGGTATCGGAGAGTGCTGCGATCTCGGATTTCAGTTCTTTATAAAACTGCGACTTATCGGTGTAGGGAATGAGCGTGTGCGTTGCTTCCATCTCATCGAATTCATCAAGACGGTTAAGTAAGGAAGACTGACAATGGCAAACACTCCACACAATGCAGGTCATCAGCCACACGCGGGCGACAATTACCTGAACCACGAAAAAGGTCTCTGGTCTTGGCTCACGACGCTCGATCACAAACGCATCGGCGTTATGTACTTCGCGACGGTTATGCTCTTCTTCTTGATGGGCGGTATCGCGGCTCTCTTGATTCGTACTGAGCTCTTCATGACGAACACAGTTGTCGATGGCGTTACAAAAGGTGCCATCATGACATCTGCGCAGTACACGCGAGTCATGACTTACCACGGTGCGATCATGGTCTTCTTGGTCATCATCCCGGGTATCCCAGCGTTTCTCGGTAACTTCTTCTTGCCGATGCAAATCGGTGCGAAAGACGTCGCGTTCCCACGTTTGAACCTCGCAAGCTGGTACTGCTTGTTGGGCGGTGCGGCTCTCGCGGTTGCGTCGATGTTCACGGGTGGTGCGGATACAGGTTGGACGTTCTACACGCCTTACTCGATCTCGCTCTCGAAATCAGTCGTGCTTCTCGTTTCGGGTGCGTTTGTCGGCGGTTTCTCGTCGATCCTTACGGGCTTGAACTTCGTTGCGACGGTTCACAAACTTCGTGCCCCTGGCATGACGATGAACCGCATGCCGCTCTTCATCTGGGCGCTTTACTCGACAGCGATTCTTCAGGTTCTCGCAACTCCGGTTCTCGCAATCACTCTCGTTTTGATCGCGATGGAGAACGTGTTCCAGATCGGTTTCTTCGACCCAGCTTTGGGCGGTGACCCGGTTCTCTTCCAGCACTTCTTCTGGTTCTACTCTCACCCTGCGGTTTAC
>CAJYOV010000376.1 GCA_913776405.1 Pseudobdellovibrionaceae bacterium | reverse complement strand
CTTCGCGCGGTAGGGGATCAGCTTCGCCGTCGGGTCTTTGCGTGGATCTGCCTCATAGAGGCCATCGACGTCCGTCAAGAGCACGAGGCGCTCGGCTTTCATCATGCGAGCGATCTTTGAAGAAAGTGAATCGTTGTCACCGAATTGAATTTCCTCGGTTGCAACAGCATCGTTCTCGTTCAAGACCGGAACGACTTTCCAATCGAGGAGGGTGTTCAAAGTGTTCTGCAGATTTTTGCGCCGGCCCGAGTTTTGGATATCGTCCGCCGTGAGTAACACCTGCGCGCCCATCAAGCCTGAGGCATTCATCGCGATTTGATAGAGGTCCATGATGAGCGGTTGGCCAAGTGCGCTGAGTGCTTGTTTTTCGGGGAGTGTGCGTTTCTTGCCATTCTTCGGCTTGAAGCCCGTATGCTCGACCGCGCTTGCGATGGCACCAGAGGTCACCCAAATGACTTCGATGCCGTATTTTTTCTTAAGCTGAGCTACTTGCTGCATCCACGCGCGTAAGAGAAGCGGGCCGCCAGAGCAGACCATGTTGCTTCCAGCTTTGATGACCCAGCGGCGTGGTTTTCGGCTTTTTCTTTTCAAGTCGTTTTCTCGCGGAACTTGCCTGAGCTTTTGTCTTTAGTGACGTTTTCCCAATTGAAGTAACGCCCGTTCATAGCGACGTACACGCCATGAGGAAGCGACTGCGAGAACGCAAGCGCGCTGCCTAAGTTGAAGAGCCCATCAGAAGACCCAAATGCGTAGGGGATCATGGCGCCGGTTAGCACGATTGTCTTTGCGATCTTTGCTTCGCCAAGAACGCGCGCGGTTTGTTCCATGGTGTCGGTCCCGTGCGTGATGACGATGCAAGACTCTTTTGTAGTTTGGCAGCTCTTCAAGATGAGTGCGCGATCCTCGTCGGTCATCTCAAGGCTGTCGATCATCATGAGCGTGCGAACATCGACTGGTAATTGGCTACGGCCCAGTTTCAACATCTCGCTGATGTGAGTGTCTTTGAAGAAGAGCTTACCGCTGATCTCGTCATACTCTTTGTCGAACGTGCCGCCCGTGATGAAGATGCGAATGCTCATGAGTCTTTGCGATCGTTCGGATCGTCCTTTTTGTCATTCATGGCGTCTTTGAAGCCGCGAATGCTTTCGCCGATCGATTTGCCGATCTGCGGGAGTTTAGAAGGACCGAAGAAGAGAAGAACGATCGCCGCAATCATCAGAATTTCAGTTACGCCTAAGTTCATGCTCGACTCCGATACCTAAGTTCTAGAATTTAGCCGTTCTTCGGAACTTTCGATTCATCGACCGTGATCTCAATCTCAACACGGCGGTTCTGCGCGCGGCCTTCGGCTGTTTTGTTATCGCCTACCGGATTCTCTGCGCCCATACCTTGGGTTGAAATTGTGTCGGCCGGAACGCCTGCAGCGACTAACTGATTCTTAACAGCGTCTGCGCGCTGGAGCGAAAGTGGATTGTTGATCATCTTCGTGCCAGTTGAATCTGTGTAGCCTTTGATCGTGAGCACGTTCTCTGGATACTTCTTCAAGATCGCGGCCATGTCGTTCAAGTTTTTTGCGTTCTTGAGAGTCGACTTGCCTGTGTCGAAGAGGATATCGCTCTTGAGCTTTGTAACAATGCCTTCATCCGTACGGCGTGTTTCTGCGATCTTCTCGAGTTCTTTTGCCTGCTTGTCGAGACGGTTGCCGATCGTTCCGCCAAGAACACCGCCGAGAGCTGCGCCGAGTGCCGCCCCTTTTCCACGGTTACCTGATTGGTGGCCGATGATCGCGCCCACGGCTGCACCGGCGGCAACGCCTGCGCCAGCGCCGATCGCTGTGCGTTTACCAGGTGATGTGCAAGCTGACATTGCGAGAGTTGAACCGAGAGCGAAGACCAAAAGTTGCTTTTTCATTCTGTACCGCCTTGGGGCCAATTGGCCCGGAAATATCCCTATCCAAACAAAGCAAAATTTTAGGGAGAAAGAAGGGAAAAGGGCAAGTTCCCGCCAAAAGGCATTAGAATTGTGCGGCTCCGTTCCAATCCGAACTAATGCGTTTCCAGCACCACTTCGGCACCCTAGCACCGTGCGCGGAAGGGACAAAATTCCGACCGAACTTGAACGCTTTGCCGGGCCCGATCTTGCTCTTGAAAGCCGTAAGCCCGATCGGTAAATTCCTGGCCCATGTCGTCTGAACCGATGCCTTTTCCAACCGATCTTTTTGAGAGTGAATGGATCCCTGCTTCAAAGGGCATTCCACGTTCTAAGCAGAAGCTCATGATCGTGTTGCACGGGAAGGGCGATAAGTTGGATGCCTTCCGATCGATTAAGCAGGAGCTTCGACTCCCGAACTTCAATTATCTGCTCTTGAATGCGCCAAAGCGCTACCTCAAAGGGTACAGCTGGTACTCGGTTGAACCTCGGCACGAACGCGGAGTTCGCGGTGCGCGCACGAAACTTTTCAAGCTCGTCGAAGAGTTGAAAGAGATCGGTTGGGCGTCCAAAGACATCTACTGGATGGGTCATTCACAAGGTGCTTTGATCGCGGCCGACCTCGTCTTAAATCACCCGGATTCGTTCGGCGGTTTGGTTGGGGTCAGTGGCTACGTTTGGTTCTTCCGCGGATGGCAGCGTCGGGTTGCGCGCTCGGGTGCTCGTCGCACGCCTTGGCTTTTCACTCATGGCCTTCGCGATCGGATCATCCAACCGAAAGAAATCCGCGAAGACATCGAAGAGCTTTCGGCGAACGATATGCCAGTTCTTTACCGTGAGTTCATGAAGGGTCACGATTTCGATTATCGGAAAGAAGTGCCGTTCATTCGCAAGTGGATTGCGAACGCTCGCCTCAGACGCCAAAGTTTTTTGCAGGCTTAAAGCGCGCATCTCTTTTCGATTCTCGTTCATTCTCTGTGCATTCTCTGTGCGTCTCGTCATTCTTTGCATTGTCTGAAAAATCTAGGGCAGACTTCTTCTCTAGAGCGCGGGTGTGTTTCACAACGCATTCGCTTAAGTCACGGAGGAAGAATGAACGCCGCACGCACATCACTCATCACGATCAAAACACTTGTCGTTATCGGGGGCCTTTGCCTCGCAGCCGGATGCCAAACGGTTCGTACGTCGCCTGAGCGTGGAGGTGACAAAGTCGAGACGGCTTCTATTCTTCCAGTTCCAAATGGTCGCGGCGCCTCAGGTGATTCCGGCGTATTCTTGGCGTACGAATTTCGCGGAACTCCGAACGTGAGCGAGAGCGGTTGCCGCCTTCGCTTGATCGAAAAGACAACGCGTAAGAGTACGTTCTTGAATGTTCGGCCGGGCGCTCCGGCTGCGTACGTCGCGCTCCCGCCAGGGAAGTACGAGACAGGCAACATGGGCTGTACGTTCACGCGTGTTTACGATTTGAAAGATGTGTTGCCGGGGATCATCGAAGTGCAACCGGGCTCAGC
>CAJYOV010000375.1 GCA_913776405.1 Pseudobdellovibrionaceae bacterium | reverse complement strand
AGATTTTGAAAGTCGACAAAACTGGTAAGAAATAAGCCCGAGTGTCTTCGGATCTTGAGGAGCTCGGCACGTGCCGAGCTTGCTCGGATGACTTGAGCGAAGCCGGTCAGTCTTCTGATTTCACTTTCGCCCTTTGAATCGCCTCGCGATTTTCTTTCATGAGCAAATCGCCGTTCGCAAACGATCCGTCTGCAAAACGGCAAAGATCGGACTTAATCCAGTCGCCCTTGACCTGAAATTCGACGATCGACATTGCGCCGCCGAGTTTTTGGCAGAGACCCGCTTGAGGCGTTCCGATCTCACCGCCTAATTCTGAAAGAGCAAAAGGCATCTTCGTCTTGGCTAGCTTTTCAGCGAGACAAACCGATGTCTGGCATTTTTGTGAAACGAAAAAAGTTTGATCCGCATCGAAGCAAGCGGCTTCGGTTCTAACTTTATCCACTCCAAATTCTCGGCTTTTGATCTGAACCAAGCCGCACGAGTCGGCGAGTGCGATGCTCGCACTCGTGAAGCACAAGCAGCTAAAAACTACGTTTTTAATAATCTTAGAGATGTGTTGATGCTCGAACTGATGCATGTATTTTCTCTTTCGGAATCCAGACGTGCCCTTTTTCATCTCGCTCGTAAGTAGGATCATGGGTAAATTTTCCCGGCCCCCAAGAATTGCGGATTAAATATTCGCACTGGCCGCTGAATTCGTTGAAACGCCTTCCGATCACCATCACCGAGTGATTGGCAAAATGTTCGATCGCCGAAGCGTCTTTTAGAACTGCGCCATTCACTTCGAGCGCAGATGGATTTTGCGCGTTCAACTGTTTGTCGACTTCTGTGAAGAGCGCGGTTTTATCCAAGCCAATTGCCTTTGTCACTTTTGCCACCACTTTTACTTTTTCACGAGGTTCGCAAGCCTCACTAGCTAACTTCGAGACGAAACTCGACCGAGTTGACATTAAGATCGCGTGATTGACGTCGCTCAGGCTGATTTGTGGAAATAGCGCCCTTATCGTTCGCAGATCCTCCTGACAGGCGCCCGTTATGTATGGCGCCCAGGTGTCCTTGATCGCCTGGATCCGATCCAAGGCACCTGATACTTGATTTACGCCATTGTCTTCGGAATTGAAATTTGACTCGAGACAGAGGCCGTTGTTTGCCGCTGCGGCGATCGCGTCCCATTCGAAGCCGCCTTCGTACTCGCTTTGCTTCTTTCCGCTCCACCAACGTTTGAGTGGCGATTGCTCTCGGTTGAAATGAGAGAGAGCGACGTCGGCAGCGGAAATCTTCTTCTTCATTTTGTAAGACAGAAGATCGGCTGACGTGAATGCGAAACACCAGCCAACTGAATCTTGATTGCGAGAGGGTCCGAAACCGGCTGAAAGGTTAACGGGTTTCCCACATGACTTTTTCTCAGTTTCCTCTGCCTTACGACTCTGTTTGAAGACCTTCAGCATTTCAGCGTTCACTTGTTGAGTCGAATATTCCGCATCGAACATCGCAAAGCTAAAATCTCTGACCGTTTCGGTCGACGCGGCTCCAAAGCGGAGTTCTGCATCGAGGCGATTACGAAGGTCCACGACGAGAGCCTGAGCGTTGTTTTTGGAGACGCGCCCACTCATCTTCATCCACTGCTCAATCTGTTCAGGCGTCGCGGCAATATCAGCTGACGAGAACGAACACATTTCTTTGAGGCTCTGGAGGTACCGAACCTGAAAGTTGCCGGCCTTCCCTGACAGCGAATCACGCGCTAGGTCGCCCCGTAGTTGCAACGCTATCTTCAGATATTTAGTTCCAGACACGTTCGCAAGCCTCTCGATACCGACGCTGCAAGGCTTCACTCCGAACGGCGCGGTTGAATCCTTCAATGCGCGTGTGAAGACGGCGCTCTCGGAGAACCGAGGCACAAAGCTTTCGCCTGAATGGGTTGTCGTTGAAACGCAGACGTTTGAGCAAGCGGGTCTCGAGTTCGGCGGATTAAATCAGTCGCGCACAGACAGCCACGTGCCGTGACTAAAGTTTTGACAGCCCTTACTTCTTTCTAGGGATCGTCCAATCTGGAGGAATAGGTTCGCACGCGTGCGGCATTGGCTCTGCAGTGAAGGCTGCCAATGGTAAAACGTCTTGCGCCCTCTCTTACAGCCTTCGTCTTTACGCTGATGACCGTCAGCGCGGGCGCTTCGTTGTCTGACGCCAAGATTGCCGTCGGACCACTTCACGGTCAGAGCTTAAAAAGTGTCGTCTCGAGAAGCGTGAGCCCGCGCGCCGTTGACGAGGCTTTTGCTTTCTATGATCGATACGAAGGCGCGAGGCGAGCGGCCGTTATGTATACGCTTGGCCGCCTTCCCGGTACGAAGGCTCTCGGATATCTGTGTTTTCAAGGGCGACCGGATTGCGAAACAAAGGTCGTTTCGCAAACGTTGTTCGAGAACAAAAGTTATCTCGTCATTTTCGATCTCAATGAATCTTCGATGAAGCCGCGCCTTCACATCGTCCACATTCAGACGGGTGAAGTGACGTCGCTGTTTGCCGCGCACGGCAAAGAGTCCGGCTGCGCGCAAGATCTCACGCACGCGTGCCGGTTTATCAGCGACCGCGACAGTGAAGCTTCCCCGCTTGGATTTTTCCTCACAGGAGATTTGTTCTTCGGTGAGCGTGGGTGGACGATTGAGATGAGCGGACTTCAGGCCGCAGCGCCCGGTGTGAGTCGTAACGATGTCCCAACGACTATTGTGATCCACGCAGCCGACTACGCAACACCCGAGTTCAGACGTAAGCGAGGTTTTATGGGCCGATCTTACGGTTGCCCAGCAATGAGCCCCAACGACGTCGACACTTGGAAAGACCGCCTGAAAGGCGGCGCTCTCTTTTATTTCTTCCATAATTCGCTTCCCAAAAAATTTGCGCCGGTCTCGGCTTTAGAAAAGGACTCTGTATGAAAATGGCACTCACGGTTTTGATCGCGACACTTGGCTTCTCGACTTTGGCACGAGCGGAGTTCGAGCACGATATCGGCGAAAACATCGCGTATTCTTGCGGCACGGTTCTCGTAATTTCAGAGAACGAAACGTTCTTGACTCATATGTCGATCAACGGCCGCGCAGGCGAGCTTTCGACGTCGACTTCGAGCGTTGTCGTGTCTCAGTCAGGAGTCAGAACACTGAAGCTGAATTCAGAACCGAACCCGCTTGAGCGCACTCAAAAGCTCGGTTGGATTGATGGTTTGCTTGGCATCTACGAGAACAACGACTACGTGCTCACGATCAGCGGCCGCAAAGAGGGTGAGGCATCGATCTACGTAAAAGCGTCAAACGGCATTCTCATGAACGGTCAAGCGCTCCACGAGCGTAATGGCAAGAACGAGCGCATTCTCGAT
>CAJYOV010000374.1 GCA_913776405.1 Pseudobdellovibrionaceae bacterium | reverse complement strand
ATGGTTGAGTGGGTTGCATCGAATTACAAAGATCTCGTGATCGTCGCTGGCAACGTCGTGACGGCCGATGCGACCGAAGCCCTTCTCAAACGTGGTGCGGATGTCGTAAAAGTCGGTGTGGGTCCGGGTTCGATTTGCACAACTCGCGTCGTTGCGGGCGTGGGCATGCCGCAGATCTCTGCCGTGATGGAATGTTCTGCGGCCGCTCGCAAACTCGGCAAGACCATCATCTCAGACGGAGGTATCAAGTATTCGGGTGATATCACCAAAGCTCTTGCGATGGGGGCTTCGTGCGTGATGGTCGGCAATCTTCTCGCTGGCGCTGATGAAGGCCCCGGTGAAACGATCATCTACCAAGGGCGTTCGTACAAAACGTACCGCGGAATGGGCTCACTCGGTGCGATGGAAAAAGGCTCCAAAGACCGCTACTTCCAAGGCGATGTCGCGGAATTCGATAAGTTGGTGCCTGAAGGTATCGAAGGCCGCGTGCCTTACAAAGGTTCGGCATCGGCAATCTTGCATCAGCTTATGGGCGGTGTTCGCTCAGGCATGGGTTACCTCGGCGCAAGCACGGTAAAAGAACTGCAAGAGCGCGCTCGCTTTGTTCGCATCAGCCCTGCGGGCCTTCGCGAATCTCACGTTCACGACGTGAGTATTACAAAAGAAGCTCCGAATTATCGTCTCGAGTAGTTCGTTACATAAGAGTTTCGCTTTTGAGGCGAAACTCTTCGAGACCGATTTACCGTTTTGAAATGTCATCCTCAGATAAGGACTTAAAGTCGATGTCGGAAACTCAATCAGGATCTCTCAAAAGCGCAAACCAAGAGACAGGCGGTTTCGCGGTTCTCGATTTCGGATCACAGCTCACGCAGCTGATTGCGCGTCGGCTTCGAGAGCTAAACGTTTACTCCGAGCTTCTTCCGTTCGATGTCGATATCGAAAAATTGCGCGCGATGAAACCGAAGGGGATCATCCTCTCCGGCGGCCCCTCTTCAGTTCACGAAGCGGGCTCACCGAAACGCGATATCAAAGAGCTTCAAGAAATCGCACCGCTTCTCGGCATCTGCTACGGCATGCAGTTGATCGCGGCAGACCTAGGCGGCATCGTCGAACCTGCGCAGCACCGCGAATATGGTTTGAACCACGTCATGTGGTCGATCCCGATGTCGACGGTCATTACGAAAAAACAAAAAGTCTGGATGAGCCACGGCGACGTCGTGAAAGTGCCGCCTCCGGGTTTCAAGATCGCGGGCCTTTCAGACACGAATCATATCGCCGCGATTTCAAGCGACAAAACTTGGGGTATTCAGTTTCACCCGGAAGTTGCGCACACCGAAGACGGTATCGAAATCTTGCGTGCGTTTGTCTTCGATCACTGCGGCGCTGAAGCATCGTGGGATGCGCCTCACATCGCTGAACATTTGATTCAAGGCATCCGCAAACAAGTGGGCGAGACAGATCACGTTCTGTGCGGTCTCTCAGGCGGCGTGGATTCTTCGGTCGTGGCGGCCTTGCTTTCGAAGGCGCTGGGGCCAGATCGTGTGCACTGCGTGTTCGTAAACAACGGTCTTCTCCGCAAGAACGAATACGTCGACGTTCTCGATCAGTACAAAGCGATCGGCTTAAACGTCATCGGCGTAAATGCTGAAGATGCATTCTTGCAAGCGCTCGCGGGTCTCGAAGATCCAGAAGCGAAACGAAAAGCGATTGGTCGCGTCTTCATCGAGGTCTTCCAGAAGGCGGCCGAGAAAATCGGGCGTAAGTTCGACTGGCTTGCGCAAGGGACACTCTATCCAGATGTCATCGAATCGATTTCGGTGCGCGGCGCTTCGGTGACGATCAAGTCGCATCACAACGTTGGCGGCCTCCCAGAGAAGATGAACATGAAGCTAGTCGAGCCGCTGCGCGAACTCTTTAAAGATGAAGTTCGCGCGCTTGGCCGCCAGCTTGATCTGCCGAAAGAAATCTTGGGCCGTCATCCTTTCCCGGGCCCGGGGCTTTCGATCCGTTTGATCGGTGCCGTAAACAAACCGGATCTCGAGACACTTCGCGAGGCCGATCACATCTACATCAGCGAGCTCCGAGCTCAAGGGTTGTACGACAAGATCTGGCAGGCCTTTTGCGTTCTGCTTCCGGTGCGCACAGTCGGCGTTCAAGGTGACGGTCGTACGTACGAAAAAGTTCTCGCTTTGCGTGCGGTTACTTCATCCGACGGCATGACGGCCGATTGGTATCCGTTCACTTTCGATTTCTTGCGCCAAGTTTCGAACCGAATCACGAACGAAGTGAAAGGCGTGAATCGCGTCGTTTACGACGTTACGTCGAAGCCGCCAGGCACGATCGAGTGGGAGTGATTTCAGGCGCGTGAAGCTCCTTCTCGCCAGTCCAACTAGCTCGGGGCGCGCGGCGCGTTAATCGCCCGTCAAGCAGAAGGCGAAATAGATAGGTTTCTGCCCCAATTTCCGAAGGAAACGGCGGGGGCTGATTGCCATAAAACCCGCTGTGTCATAGGGTTTTGAGGCTGTTAACCGAAGGGCTTACATCCGTGTCTGAAGCGACTAAAGCGGCCTCGCCGTTTGTTCATCTCCACGTTCACACGCAGTTCTCGTTACTCGAAGCCACTTGCAAGGTGAAGAACCTCGTCAAGAAGGCGTCGGAGTATCAGATGCCGGCGCTTGCGATCACGGATAACGGCAACATGATGGGTGCCGCCGAGTTTTACTTCGCGTGCAAAGACGCAAACATCAAACCGATTCTCGGTATGGATGTTTATCTTTCGCCGAAGTCGCGTTTGGTCAAAGGTGAAGACCGGGAAGCTGCGCAGATGCCGAACAAGCGTCTCGTTCTGCTCGCGCAAAATTATGAAGGTTACAAAAATCTTTGCAAGCTCTCTTCGATCGGTTACCAAGAGGGCTTCTACTACAAGCCGCGGATCGACTTCGATGTCTTGAAAGAGTACTCAGAAAACTTGATCTGCCTGTCGGGCAACTCGCGCGGTGAGATTGCGCACGTGCTCGAAAAGTTC
>CAJYOV010000373.1 GCA_913776405.1 Pseudobdellovibrionaceae bacterium | reverse complement strand
TCCTCCTCGTTCGCCGTTTAGCTAAAGCGCCGACTGAGTTTCCTGAAGCACACGTCGATCGCCACGCGACGAAAAGTTCCCCACGGCTCTATTCAAAAAAGAAATGGGTTACCACCGCTCGGACAGTCCTATTGATGGCGCAAAGATCGCACTTCGCGAGCTGCCGGAAGTCATGAAGTTGCAGAAGAGTGTCGCTCTTCAAAACCGCGAACATACCTACTCTGAGCACACGCGTGAGCAACTCGCGAGTGCCGCTACATAAATCTGGTCAGGATGTCGTCGGCTTCCCATGGACGGATCAAGAGAAAACGCGATTGAACTGAGCGCCTACTTCTTCTCGACAGGGAAGAGGTACGTCGTGCGAACTTTTTGGTCGGAGATGATTTCGTACATCTCGATGACGGGGCCACTCATTTTGTAGGCGTGAGCTGCGATGTAGTCTTTCACTTTCGGGTAGACTTTGAAGGGACCAATCGAAGGTGCTCCGTCGAATTCGGCGATGACGTAAAAGCGCGAAGGATACTCGCGGAAGCCGAAGCCCGCAGGCAAAACGAAATCCCAAGTTTTGTCGACCACACAGCCAGCGATTGAGCGTAGGCGATCTTCGTCCACTTTATCGGGATCGTCCATGAACTCGCCGAAGCTCAGCTTGCAGGATTCGCCGTTTTCTTTCGCCCACTTTTCGACTTCTTCGAGTGTCGGCATGATTTTGTGGTACGCACCCACGTGTTCCTTGAAGACGAGTTTGTAGGGCCCGCGATCGCCTTCGGTGATGACGACATCTTTGAAGCTGCCCAGTCGGAAGAGCAGGGCCGCGATCAAACCAGCGACGGTCAGAACGACGAGGGCTAATAACGACTTCATGGCTGCTCCACCTTTCTTTTCAGGTGAAACAGCCATATCAGGAGAGAGCGGTTAGAGTCGAGATTTCGACGCGCTGGGCTTCAAAAAGGAGCCTGGCACCTTCCGGCTTCTTAGAGGCCGGTGATGTTTTCTTGGGCAATGTTCTCGAGGTAGAAGTTTGGTGTGGCTTTGAAGTAGACGTCGATCAGGGTGCGGAACTCGGCGGTGCGGCCGGATGAGAGTTTGCCATGTTGGATGCGGTGAACGAGTTCGTCGTCGCTTGCCGGGGTCGTGTCGAGGAAGTCGGCGCGAAGGTACGCTGAGCGAAGAGCGGTCGAGTTGCCGAAGCGGTCTTTTTCATTTTGGTAGATCGTGTTGCAAGCGTTGATCGCGGAGACACGTTGGCTTTCGAGTGATGAAAGCTCGTCGGCTTCGGCGATGCCGTTTCTGTTTTTATCGATCCAAACTTTGAGTTGGTTTGAGTAGAGCTCTTTATCCCATGGGCCGACGTAGCGTTTTTTGATGTCGTCAGATGTGCAGTCTTTTTTCGCGAGAGCTTTCAAAGCTTCGAATCCGTTCTCGTAAGTTTTCCCATCGACTGTCATGAACGTGCCAAAGAGTTCTTCGCTTGTTTGCACTTTGCCGCTGGCGTCTGGAAGGACGAGGAAGCCGTCTTCAGCGATGCGCTGGTGCACATTCGATCCAGAGCTGTCGCCATTTTCATCGATGTAGCCGCCGACCCATGCAGTCAGGTGCGACACCTTTTTTGCTTTGTTGAGATCCGATTCGTTCTTGCGAGAAAGGCGAGCCATGTTGAAGAAGCTGCCCCACTCAAGACTCGAGGTGCGAATATGTTGGCGACCCAAGTCGAGAAGAATCGGCGTGTAGGAAGTCGAAGTGACTGTGCCGCGTAGGCCAGTGAAAAGTATGTTGTCGATCAACTGAGCGGCACCGTCGATGCCGGCAAAGCTTCGTTTCTGAACGACTTGCGCTTTTGACAAATCCTCGGTCATCGTTTGACGAATTTGGAAAATGTTTTCCAGACGGAAAATCTCTTTGAACGAATTCGTATACTCTTTGTTGCGAGTCGCGCTCTGAGAGAAGTCGCGGCTGATGATATTGAAGTTATCGCCCGCGCCGCGAATGAGCGGCTCACGAATATCGGCCATGAAGAGCGTCACGACTTGCGGTTCCGTTTGCGATTCACGTGCAGCAAAAAGGCGTGGGCTGATTTCTTTTGCCTGATCAGCGGCTGAGTAGGTCGAACCGTAGTGCATGAGCGCCCACGTGTGATTGTACTTACCGTTATCGAGAACGGCGCCCGCAACCTTCGACTTGATTTTAACTGTTGAATAGAAGCAGCGATCGCCATGGATGTAGGCCGTGCGAGCTGCCGAGTGGTCGGTAACATAATGGTATGACGTAGCCGAATTGTAATTCATCGTCGACGCCGCCCCGACGTAGATCGGCGTTGTGCCTTGGTCGTCTTTCCGAAGAATAGACCGGCGGTAGGCGAGGTACGCGATATCATCAAACGGAGTCCCCATCGAGATCGAATAACGAACCGGAATCAAGGTTGGGTCCGCTTTCGCTGCCGCGATCGCTTCTGCGCGCTCCTTGTCGACATTTTTAGGATCGCAACGTTTCACCCACTTCAACTGATCGACCGACGGCGCGTCGAAGTTGTTCGGGATCAAAGAATCTTCTTCATCTTCAACCGAAGTAGCACTGCTGCGATCAGGAATCGGAGTTGGACCTGCAGAAGCTGAAGCCGAAAACGTTGGATCACTCAGGGCGTTCTGCTCAGCGGCGCTAACACTTTTGTTAGAATTTGACGAGCAGCCGACGGCGATGACGCTTATGGCGAGCACCGAAGAAAGTTTCGGTGAAAGGTTCAACGCTGTCTTAAATCCTTTTTGAATTTTCATAACTGCTGCCCTCCGATGCCGACCACGGTTGTAAGCGCGTGGTGCGTAGTTCGTGAGAAGTAGCAGGAGCAAATCGAGGGCCGAGTTCTAAATGGTTGAACTTACTTTCGGAGTCTCGAAAAGAAACACCCAAGCGATGTTGAGCGAAAAGAGTGTGATCGGATTCTCACACACTTTGAATTCGCAAACGACTTCGGGCGTTTACTGTTCGGGTAATCTAGAATGAGAATCTTGTCGTCAAAAACGTTTGCGAAACGCGGAAACTTTTTGAGGCGCGCTAGCTATGTGAAGTCGCCTGTGAATTTCCAACGGAATGCATTTGAGGCTATAACTGATGCCAATAGATTTTGCGTGACGCCGTTTGTATCTGGCCGAATTCGTCGATCTCTAAGACACGCTCTTGCAACAGCGGATGAAGATTGAGCGCAGCTACAAGTCTGAGACGCACATCGCTTCGAAGCAGATCGCTTCGGCCGTCCTTCACCGCGAGATTGAAGTTGGTGCGAACAAGGTTCAGGAAGCGCACCCAATCGGACTCAGTCAGCGGTGACGAGAGAACGTCACTCAAACCCGTCGCTTGGGCCGAGAGATCCGCAGGCGCCGAGCCTGCATTGAATCCAAGCCCAATCACGCACGCGACATCAGCGCCGGTCATTACGGTCTCGATCAGAAGACCCGCAATCTTCTTCGAGCCGAGATAGAGATCGTTTGGTGCTTTCAAGTTGAAATCGAGACCCGGAAACGCGGTCTTCGCTGCATCGAAGAGTGCAAGACCAATGAGCGGTGAGAGAATCGGTTGCGGCGGAAAAGAAAGCGCGTAGGCCCAGCTTGAGAGAAGCGCGCCAGAAGTTGAGGTCCAAATATTCGACCCGCGCCCGCGCCCTGCGCTTTGAGTTTCAGCGATATAGAGAGTTGGGTCGCTAACGAAGTCGCCGACGTGATCGAGCGTCGGTTTCGTTAGGGTGTTTGTATCGTTTTTCGCGAGCGTATTCGTCGAAGCTGTTTCTCGGTCGAACTGAAGCTTCAAGCCCGAAGCTAGAGCCCACGATTTTGTCCAAGAGGCGAAGGGTGGAATCATGGGCGAACTCAAATCGACGTGAGGTCGGTCGCTTGCCAATCGAAGAGAAGGCTCACATCCGCCGTTGGTGCTGAGTGGGTGATCGCACCAACTGAAATGAAGTCGACGCCGACTTCGGCGACTGACTTCACGCGATCAAGGTTCATGTTGCCGCTTGCTTCTGCGAGCATGCCCGGTGGCATGAGCTCAAGCGCTTGTTTCATGAGATCGTTCGACATGTTGTCGAGAAGAACGCGCTCGACCTTCATGCGTACGGCTTCGCGAACGTCTTCGAGTGTAGCGCACTCGACTTCGAGACGCTCTTTCGTGTGCTCACGAATGCGTTCGACAGCCTTTGAAAGGCCACCGGCGACCGTAATGTGATTTTCTTTGATCAGAATTGCATCGCTTAAGCCATGACGGTGATTTTGACCACCGCCGTGAACGACCGCTTTTTTCTCGAGATCACGGAAACCGGGCAGGGTTTTTCGCGTATCGAGAATTTTCGCTTTCGTATGTTCAACTTTTTTCACGTAGCAACGCGTGAGCGTCGCGATCCCTGACAAGTGACCGATGAAGTTGAGGGCCACACGTTCAGCTTTCAAAATCTGAATCAAATCGCCCGTGATATGGCAGATGGCTTGGCGATTGAGAACGAGGTCGCCTTCTTTAAAATGCCACTGAACTTTTGCATTTGGATCGAGCGAAAGCATCGTCTGTTCGAATGGCAGCGTGCCTGAAAGCACGAGATCTTCTTTCGCGATCAATTTCGCTTGGCCAAAGCGGGGCGAGAGCGCAAGCGAGTCTGTTGTCAGATCCCCTGTTGGCATGTCTTCGCGAAGTGCTGCCTGAATCAAATCCATCAATGTCATAAATTAGGGCCTTTCCCGCCGCGTGACTCGCGCACGGCAGTATCTTCTAGGAGGCGCTCAAGCTCTTCGCGAATGATCGCGGTTGCGAGATCGGGCACGATCTTGCGAACCACGGCTTCGATGATGTCGCGGCTCTGAGCACGAATAATTTCTTCAAGACGATCGGCGCTGAGTTTCGGCGGCAGCTTGCCTGTTTCGAGAGTCGACGACTCGAGCGAGAGTTCGGCCTCTTCGAGCGAGAGGTCGGCGTCCGGTAGCTCGACTGGCATCTCTATTTCTTCGGAATTCGCATACTCCGAATGGAACTCGCTCAAGCGATCACTTGCTCGGTCGTGCTGGAGAGTGTCCATTCGCTCGAGCGCGGGCGGTGGTGTCATGTCGACTTGATGTCTCGACGGTTGAGGGATCGCCGGGTCCGTGAATTGATCTTCACCCATGTCGATCCGAATGTTGGCGTCTGGGCCGTCGTCACTTTCAACCGTAACGGGCGGAAGATCGAGTTTGAAACGAGAGAGATCTTGGTGAGTCCAAGACTCATCGTCATTGCCGGAGCCAAAGCTCACGTTCGCAGCTGTGCGATCGTCATCGAGATTCAAGTTTGGCGACGAGTTGCTATCAAAGCTTGAAAGCTCGAGCGGCTTGAACGCTTCGTCTTCAGAAGCGTCATCGAAGTCATTCGTGAGATCATTCGCAAGATCGTCGGCGAAATTGGCCGGATCGTCGAAGCTTTCCATCGACCAGCCCTTTGAAGCTGCCGGAGCGGGAGCTGCAGGAGGAGCTGGTGCTTTCGGTGGCTCAGGCGGCGGCTGAGTGCGAGACGCTTCTTCGGCTTGGAGCTGCTCAGTCGCTTTCGTCGGAAATTCTAGGAAGTGGGCCAAACGCTGTGTGCGAGTTTTCGGCACAAGTTCAAGAACGAGCTTACGGAGCGTCTCAACGTCGAATGGTTTTTCGAGACGACCCTCAGCGCCTGCATTCTTGGCGAGCGACTCGTCGAGATCCATGAACGACGACCACATGAGAATGACCGGCACATCTTTGAGGGTGGCATCGGCCTTTAAAGACGCGCAAACTTCGTAGCCATTCTTCTTTTGCAGAAGAACGTCCGCGAAGACCACATCAGGTTGAAACGAGCGCGCGACGTCGAGGACATCAATTCCGGCATGCACCGCTTTTACTTCGACCGCGAAGTCCTGAAGTGCGAGTTGCATGACTTTCTTGATGGTAGAGCTCTCGTCGGCCAGTAAGACGCGCAATGCCATGCGCCAAGTAGACGAAATTTCCTCAAGCCAGTCAACGCTTTAGGTTGTTGCGATGGCGGTCGGCAGCCCGTAACATAGGTGCTCCATGTTCAACATTATCGACCGCTACATCGCCAAGCTGTTTCTTGCGTTCTTTTTAGGCGGTTTGTCGGTCTTCGTTGTCTTGTTTGTGACTGTTGATTTCATGACGAACATTTCCCGGTACGGGGCACCTGGGGGCGCGGTCGCCCGCTCT
>CAJYOV010000372.1 GCA_913776405.1 Pseudobdellovibrionaceae bacterium | reverse complement strand
CCGAACACACGATCCCTCGCGCAAGTTGCTACAAAGAGTGGACCGTCTTGGTCTACATGGCAGCCGATAACGACTTACACACGTACGCTCTCTGGGACTTGCACGATATGGAGGGCGGTTTCTCGAGCGGCGTCTTTGCCGGCTCGACTTTACGCTCTGATCTGCTCGTCGAAGCTGATACTCAAGGGCGCACGGGCATTCGCCGCTTTCATCTTTTTCAAACGCCGAACGACTTTGTCGCAGCAAAAAGTAAAGACGATTTCAAAAATGCCTCTATAAACGATGTACGCTCGCCAGTCGTTCAGCTCTTGAATGAAGCGAAGCCTCGCACCGATCACGAGAAATCGCTCGAAGACTTTCTTGATTGGGGTATGAAAGCTTATCCGGCTCAAAATTACGCCGTGATCGTTTGGGGCCACGGTCAGGGCTGGTCATCGGGTGTGATCAAAAAGGATTCGACAGAGCGTTCGCGCTTTGTGAGCGATTCTGATTTGCCGATCGACTTTTCTGACTTCGATCTCGGAGCAGAGGCGACTCCGGCTGAAACGCGTGGCCGCTTTGGCGGGCTCGCATTCGGTGACGACTCTAACAATTATCTTTCTATTCCGTCTTTGAATCGCGCGCTTTCAAACGTTGTTCAATTCACTCTCGAGAATCAAAAGCGAATCGACCTCTACGCTTCTGACGCTTGCCTGATGCAAATGACCGAAGTGGCCTTCGAGATCTCGAAGTCTGTTCGTTACGTTTCAGGTTCGGCTCAAGTTCAAAGTTATCTCGGTCTGCCTTATCGACAACTTATGTACGAACTCAACACGGGCCGCTTCGGTGAGGTGAACGCTCTTGTCGGCAAACAAGATGAGGCCTTTCTCCTTGCGAAATTGCTGCCGACACTCGCTGCTCGCTCGCTAGACCCTCTCCGCGGTCAGCAGGGCCGCGCCGACAAAGAGGCGTCGAAGACATTCACAATGAGTTCGCTGTCGACCGACACTCTGCAAACGCAGCTGACTCCGGCTCTTCGCTATCTTGCACTGAGACTGAAGACTTACTTGGCAGAAGATCCACTCAGAAAAGGTGACCTTAAATATCTGATCAAGAAAACACCGAACTTTATGGGTGGCGCAAGAGAGCTTGGCAGCTTCTTGGGTCTGTTGCGTTTACAACTGGAAGAGGAATCCCAAGCGCAAGGGAATCTCACTCATAGCGCACGTACTCTGCTTGAAGCGGTCGATCTCACTCGCGGAGCTCTTCAACTGACGAGCATAAGCTCTGCTTACGGATCGAAGTATCAAGCCGTTTCGGAACCACTTCATCTCTTGGGCTTCAAAGCCGTCGGCATCTGGATTCCGCAGACGCAAAAAGAATACGACGAACGCGTCTCTGATTTTGCTCAGTCTCGCTTCTATAAAGAAAACGCCGAGTGGGCCCAATGGCTCTCGGCGCTTTATCAAAACTGATTTTAGGCAAAACTTGTTAGCTTAGAACAAGTAGCTCGCACTCAAACGGAAATCGCGGCCCGGCTCAAAGACCGAGTTCACGCCCGCTGTGCCGACGTAAGGTGTACCTTGAGCGATGTAGTAACGATCGAAAATATTCTGAAAGGTGAAATTCACCTGAACACGATCATTCGGTAACCACGAAACGTTGAAGTCGTGAAGGTCGTAGCCTTCTTGAGGCGCTTGACCTGCTGGGAGACGATCAAGATCCATCACAACAAGCGCATTCCAGCTTGCGACGACATTGGCCTCTGTAAATCTGTAGCCCAGGCGGCCGTTCAAACGGTCTCCTGTTGGCGCTCCGCGATTGAACGATGTTCCACCTGAGTAGCCGATGGGTTGATCGCCAAAGCTAAGGCGCATGTGAGTATATGATCCACCCAGTTCCCACCGATCGAGGCTTGAATTTGCCGAAAGTGTGAAGCCTTGTGACTTGATGTCGGGGACGTTCTGGCGAGTGGCAACACCCGCAACGAGCACGTTATCAAGCGGATGATTGAACTTCGTGTAGAATGCAGACACTCGCGTCGTCAGGACTTCTTTTCGCTGATTTTCTTTTTAACTTCGAGAGGGTTCTCGAAA
>CAJYOV010000371.1 GCA_913776405.1 Pseudobdellovibrionaceae bacterium | reverse complement strand
GCGTGTACCGTCCTGATCCCAAACGTACGAACCGCTTTTTTTCTCTTCGATAATCCCTAGGCCCGCTTCGCGCATGATGCGGGCTTTCGATGGGTTGATCAACTCACCATAGGCGTCGATGAGTCGTTCTTGTCGCTCGTTTGTGGTAATCATCGAAACGCCTCCGCCCGCTATCCTAGCTCTTTTGAGGCGGGTCGCTGTTTCATTGCGATGATCTCAAGCTCTTGATTTCATCAAATTTCGAGAGTTTTCAAGAGAGCCTCGCCAAAATTTCTCACTTTCACGTGACCGATCCCGTTGATGGCCTCAAGCGACGTGAGGTCTTTCGGGTTTTCATTCGCGACGGCGAGCAGCGTGCGATTGCTTAGCACGCGGTAAGCCGGCAACCGGGCCTCCAGCGCCGTTCGCGAACGCCAAGAGATCAGTTTTTTGATGCGCTCGTTTGTCGCGGCATCGTTCGACATCATGCTATCGCGAGTCAGGATGTGTCCGATTTTCACAAGAATCTCGCGCGTTTCCAGAGGGCCGTAACTCAAGGTTTCCTCGCAGTACTCGCGGAGGTTGCGGTGCCCAGCAAGCTTCCAGACACGGGTGAATTCGGGTTTTCTTAACTCAATGAGGATTCGATCGCGCGCGGCGAGTTCATTAATCCTAAGGGCGAGAACGTGTTCTTCGAGTTTGCTGACCGAGCTTTGATCTTCAGTCTGAGATTCGGTTTTGGGATGGTCTTGAGTGTAGTCTTGCGTAAAGTCTTGCATAGAGCCTTTCGTTGAAGAGACTCCGGCAAAAGCAGTCTGCGGGAGTCAAAGTTTGAACGACGTGGCTTGCAAGTTTGAGACAAGGCTGAAACCAGCGAGTTTGAATCGAGGCGCTTTTCTTCGGACGGCGATCGTCCGGGAAGAATGTCTGTCGGATGTCGTCTGGCGGAGCGTGTCTGGCGGAGCGTGTATGGCGGATCGGAGACAGCGTTAGCCGGTGCGCTTGAAAAAAGCCTGCCGCTGTTTACGCACCAAAAGCACGGAGGCGACGGCTTCGCGCAGTTTCTCGACATCTTCAACATTGTCTGGTGCAAGCCCCATCAGCGAGTCGACTTCCGTATTGAGAGAGCGAAGTAAAACACCGAAGTCGAGAGCCTGATCAAGGCGAACGCCGAGTGCTTTGATGTTGGCTGGCTTATCGAAAAAGTCGAAGGCGCCGAGTTTAATTGCGGCCGCCATTTTTTCTTTGTCCCCGAAACCTGTCAGAAATAGAAAGGGTGTGTAAAAGCCTAAGAACCGCAGTTCGGAGAGAAGTTCGAGGCCATTCTTTCTCGGCATGCTGATGTCGGAAAGAATCGCATCGATCGGCTGCAGCTTCGATTCGCGGTCGAAAATTTCAAGCGCATGCTCCCCATCGTGAGCGAGAAGGATTTTGGTCGCGAAGGGTTGGGCAACCTCGGCTAAAAGTTCGCGTAAGTCAGGCTCATCATCGACGATCAAGAGTGTACGGCTCATACCTTACTAACGGAAGACTCAACCCGGGGCTCCAGAGGGCGGGCTGCGAACAACGTTTGCTTAACTCTGCCGACGAGTTAGCCCCCTATGTCTCGAAATCTTGACTGCATTTCGTTTTTTCGAGGTGAGAAATCTGGCTCTCTTTGAGGCAGTTTGTCTGGGATTGCTGTAGGAGGCTCAAATGGAAAACGTCATTACATCGAAGTGGACAGAAATTAAGTCGGAAGTCATGAAAGCGTGGAGCGACATTTCTCACGCAGAAGTCGAAGGCACAAAAGGCAACCTTCAAGACTTGATCTCTCTCGTTCAAAACAAGATCGGTGTTGCTCGTGAAGAAGCTGCAACGAAATTGATGGAGCTCGCTGCAATCGTCGAAGGCGATCAAGCGGCACTCAGCCACGAAAAAGAATCGGGCGAAACATCAGAAAAGAAAACAGAGCCGACAAAGCACTAAGCTTCGGTTCGCTTAAAAGGTCGGGTTCGAGCGAAGGATCGCTTTCGGGCTCGACGAAGTTTTAGAAACTGCTAGGATTTCAGGTTCAATGATGAGCCTGAAATCCTTTTTATTTTTTGCCGTCGTGCTCAGCCTATCTGGGCTAGCCTCGGCTGCAAATCTGCCCGCCGAAACGGGCGCAACCGCTTCCGCACAAGGATCAGCGCCAGTTGGGCCTGACAACACAGCACCAGCCCTTTATGAATTAGGGATTGGGCTCGGCGCGGCCTACTTTCCTCATTATCCAGGTTCAGACCAAAACAAGCTCTACGTCATGCCGTTTCCGTTTGCGATCGTACGGGGTCGTATCGTTCAGTCTGACCGACGCGGTATGCGCGCTCGGCTATTTACGGGCAAATCTTTCGACATCAGTATGAGTGGTGCCGGCGCCTTCCCAGTCAAGGCCAGTGAAAACCGCGCGCGCGCAGGCATGAAAGACCTTGGATGGATCGGGCAGGGCGGGCCGAAGATTCGTCTTGCGCTTGGCGAATTCGATGACGGTGGCCTGTTGCGACTGGGCTTTTCAGTTCGTGTGGTCGTTGCGTCGCCAGAGATCTTTGTGATCGATCATCGCGGGACCGTGTTCGAGCCCGAGATCGTCTACACCCGACCAAACACGTTCACTGAACGAACGGACCTTTACGCGAGCCTTCGCACAAGTTTCGCCACTCGAGGGCTCATGTCCTACTACTATCACGTGCCAGAAGCTGAGGCGACACCCACCCGACGCGCCTACGACGCTGAGCCAGGTCTTCTTGAGTCGGTTGCAACCTTGGGTTTGAGTTTGCGGTCTCCAAACAACAAGCACCGCTGGTTCATTTCAGCCGATCTCGAAACCGTTGAAGGGGCGCGAAATATCGAGTCGCCGCTCGTCAAATCGCGTTGGAACGGGTCGGTCGGTTTGGCGTGGATTTGGAGCTTTTACGAATCGGAAGAGAAGGCTACCGTCCAATACGAATAGTCACTAGACTCGCTGCCGATGTCGAAAGCCACGTCCAATCCGAAGTCAGATAAAAAGCCAGATTCAAAGTCGGAGATCGCAGATCTCTGGCCGGGTCAGTCAACCGAACTCTTGAAGTCGCTGCACATTCTCACGCGCGACGGAAAACTCAATCAAGACTCACGCCGTAAGCTCAAGCAAGTTCAGCACCTCGTGCAATTGATCACGCCGCATCTAGAGGGTCTAACGAACGTTGCCGACCTCGGTGCAGGCAAGTCCTACCTTGGTTTCATGCTCTACGATCTATGGCTTCGCGAGCGACCCGAAACAAAACTCTGGGCCATCGAAAAACGCCAAGAGCTCATTCAGGCGTGTAAGCTCATCGCAAGTCGCTCGCATTTCGATCGCATCGAGTTCGTGCCTGCCACTATTTTAGAGGCGGTCAGTGCACCCGAGCTCCCGGAAACGATCGAGGCCGTCACGGCACTTCACGCTTGCGATACGGCAACGGATGAAGCGATCGCGTTTGCTTTGAAGAAGAATGCAAAGTTCATCGCGCTCGTTCCGTGCTGCCAGGCAGAGGTGGCGCGCCTTCTCGATGCGGCTCCGAAGCGGGGTGGCGATGAGATGCAGAATCTCTGGCGCCACGGCATCCACCGCCGCGAATTCGGCTCACACCTGACCAACGTAATTCGATCGCTTTATCTTGAGTCGCGTGGTTATAAGGTTCGAGTGACCGAACTCATCGGGTGGGAACATTCGATGAAGAACGAATTGATTTTGGCTGAAAAAGTTCAGCATGCGAACGGGCAGGCGCAAAAACAACTCGAAGCCCTGCTCGAACGTTTCCCGCTCGGGATGAAACTGTTCGAGCTGAATTCTTAAACTCGATCGGCCACTGCCAGAAATCAGTTTGCGAGCGCTTTTGCTACCGCAGCCTTCACGTTCAAAAGACCATAACCGAACGTGTTGTTCGGAACGGTCGAGCCCGCAACGCCACCACAAGACTGTGTCGATGTCGCCGGTGTTGCCGTCTCACGAAGTAGAGCCGCAGTCTCGTCGATCTTGCCGATCAAATCCGGCTTCGCGGACCAGAGAAGTGCAACTGCGCCCGCGACGTGTGGGCCTGCCATTGAAGTGCCGCTCCACATTGCGCTTGCGTAGCCACCACCTGGAATTGCCGAGCGAACGCTTACACCTGGAGCTGTGAGGTCTGGGCCGACTTGTCCATCGAGAGTCGAAGGACCACGCGACGAGAAGCTTGCGATCTTGCCATCGCGGTGGTTGTGCGCGCCGACCGAAAGCGTATAAGGGCTCAGAGTCGCCGGTTGCTCATGAATCGTCGAGCAGCTCGGGCCATCGTTACCAGCCGAAACCACGACCATGATGCCTGCACGGTAGAGGGATTCGAGAACTGGGTTGATCTCTTGACCTTGGCAGCCTTCATCCGCAGTACAGCCCCAAGAGTTGTTGATCACATGCGGCGCTTTGAGCGGATCGCCTGCTGTCATCGCATCTTGACCCTGTGGGTAAGGCGCGAGGAAGAACTCGAAGCATTCAATGTAAGTCGATGGTTTGCCGTTTCCAGCATCCATGTTTCGGCAGGCCATCCATTGTGCGTCTGGCGCCATGCCGATTGCGTTTCCGTTGCCGTCATCGCCGACAATCGTACCCATCGTGTGCGTACCGTGTTGATCGTCATCGCATGGTGCTTTCGTATCGTAGCCGCACTTGTTTCCAGTTGTGCCGGCGCCTGCGTGAACGGAATCATGCCACGCATACGAGTGATCCGTCGAACCGTTCGCATTGCCGAGGTAGTGTTTCAAGAGCGCGGGGTGAGTCCAATCAACGCCGGTATCCTGACCCGCGACGATGATGCCTTTACCGCGGGCTGAATACTGTGACCAAACATCAGCCGCACCTGTCGACGTGATGTTGTCGCCGATACCCGTGCCTGAGAATGAGCGCTCGATTTCAGGTGTGACGAAGTTAAATGGCACCGCTCCGTTGTAAGCAACTGTGCGAACATCCGAGCGAGCTGAAAGTTCTTGAACCGTTTCGAGATCAGCCCCGTCGACCGCGATCATGTTTACGATGTAGAAGCGGTGGAACTTCAAGTTCTTCGATTCGAGAAACGTGACGAGATCTTTTTGTGATTCGAGCGCTGTCTTCTTCAACTGCGAAACGACGAACATGCCTTTTGCAGCCTTCGTTTCAAAGAGGTGAGCTGACGTGAGGTCCGCTTGTTCTTTCAGGTAAACCAGAACGTCCGCTCGTGCTTCCGATTTGAGTGCGAGCTTTACCTTCGCTGCAACTTTCAACTCTGGTGACGACTTCGATCCTGTAACGCCAACTTGAGTTGCAGCAATACCAGCTCCGAGCAAACCCAAAAGCGCGACAGCGCGCAGTGATTTCAACTTCATGATGTTAATCCCTCATCCCCTCAGATTAAGACTTTTAGCCCCGCGTAATTCGAGCACAGGCGCGGGTTTCGAGCCAGCGAAAAGGTGCCCAGGCTCC
>CAJYOV010000370.1 GCA_913776405.1 Pseudobdellovibrionaceae bacterium | reverse complement strand
TCCATGCTTCAGAGCTTCGTTTTCGTAGACGAATTTTAAAACGGCCGCGAGCTTTTCGATCGATGGAGGTTGCGCGTTTTGGGAAACGCCAAGCGAGTTGCTATTCGATGATGTCGACTGCGCCGTCGTCGTTTGCGCCGTGATCGACTGCACCGTGATCGTTTGCTTCGTCGTCACCGCGGTCGTCTGTGCAAAACTTGTCGCTGGCACACTCATCGCTGAAATGGCGATAAAGGCGAACGTCGCTCCCAAAGCCAGTGCCTCGATTTTTCCCCGTACTGAACCCATTCCCATCACCCCTGCTAGCCCCATCACCCCTGATCGAGAAAGCAGCTCCGGTATCCCCTCTCACGTCAGGATCCGTCAAATCGAGGCTAGGCTGAAGAGGAGATTCCGCAGTCGACCTTGCATGATTTTCCAAAGAGGAGACAAAATGAGGCGTAGTTTCGAGCCGTAACCCCTCTGAAGTGGATCAAGATTGCGCACGGATTTCGCAGATCTAACCGAGGCCTGACACGGTTGCCGGCAGCGTGGATCAAATGTGGAGACAGACTTGAAAAAACAACGCTTGAAAATGAAACCACAGATCGTCGCTGCGGCCCTGGTGGCTCTCACAATTTGTGCGGCTCAGACAGGTCACGCGCTCTCCGTAAAAGCGGATCCGCTCGCCTCTCGCGGGTGCATTCCGAAAGTGTCTGTTGTTGAAGCCAAAAAAATCGTCGACCAGTATAATTATAAGCTCATCGGCGCGACTCCGATGGAAACACGATCTATCGGGACTTCACTCACATTCATCGAACGCTTGAATGGCGGAAAGACCTTTACACCCGCGGTTGCGCGTGAAGGATACGGCGTTCGTTTCCGCGAGAAGAAGGGGCATAGCGCTCAACGCTCTGGAGAAATCGCCATCAACCGCAACGGCGATTTAAAGTACGGCGAGAACGTCGCGCAACTCACGCACGAAATCGGCCACCTCGTGGGCAACAACGGTCTGTACGAGGAGTATCGAGCAGCCCTCGGGCACACACGTCGCCATCCGAAATATTGCAAGGTTTCCGGCTACAGCACGAGCCGCGCGAACGAACAGTTCGCGGAAGCTTTTGCCGCCTTCGTGACACGCCCTGAGCTCATCAAAGACAGCAAAGATCCAAGCTGCAAAAAAGCATGGGCGTTCTTCACAAAGAAATTCCCGGGGCATGCTCTCGCGGATAAATGCTATGTCGCTCAGAACGAAGTCGAATCGAAGTTAGAAGGGATCGCTGACGGCGTACCATCAGAACCCGGCGTGCAAACCCGAGAATCGAAAGAACGCGGTATCGTCGCGTCGCAAGCCGATGGAAAAGCAAAACCCGTCGCACGCTCGGTCTACAAACCTGCGGCGAAAGCAGCTGTCGCTGCGACGAAAACGGCGGCGGCTTCGACAAAGCCGGCCGCGCCATTGGCGAAGACTGTCGCAAAAGCTGTGGTCGTAGCGAAAACGGAATCCAAGCCCGCGCCGAAAGCAGAAGCGGCGAAGCCTACCGTAGCGACTGAAAAGAAGGCCGAGAAAATGACCGCGACGGCCAAACCCGCCGCGAAACCCGAAGCGAAGCCAGCGGCTACGCCAAAGCCGAAACCGACGGCGACGCCGCGGAAACCAGAGCCTCCGCCGAAAGAATCGCCGACACCGGAGCCAACCGCGACTCCGGGTGTGAAGCCAGGGCCGAAAGTGGCGTCTAAAACTTAGTTTTTGTTAACTGAGCGAACTTCGCACGTCGAAGCCGAACTCGTCACATTGTAGTAAGCCGCGTAGTAACAGTCGCGGCAGCTGTTGTCGGCTGCAGAGACTTCGATCAAATAAGTGATCTCAGTGCCCTTGCGAGTCGTTTTCGCGACCCACACACCATCGTCGACTGCCAAGGGAGCGACGAGTTTTGCGAACTCCGCTTTAGCCGCGTCTGCAGCAGCTTTTGAGCAGTCAGGTTTAGCCATGGCAGGAACCGAAAGACCAACGATCAAGAGTGCAAGTATGTGTTTCATGAGCGCCTTATACCGCGCCTCTCGGAAAAGAGAAGTCTTCCGTTTTGGGTTCTGAATTTCCTACGCACTTTTAAGCTCGTCTCAGCTTCGTTAGAAACCCGTTAGATTCGGCCAGGAGAGCGGGAATCAGGACTTTCGTTCCGTTGCGGCGACCACCCGGTTCACCGAAGCTAGATCTATGAAACGTCTCTTCTATTACACTCTGGCGCTGACGGCGTCCGTGGTCTTTTTGTCTCGGTCTGCGACTCAATCGCCAACGCGCTCAACGGCTTCGACGCCACAATCGGCCTCGAACAAATCGGCTCAGTAACATCGATTAAATCAGAAAACAGCGGCTCGGAACTTCGCCCCGCCCGTTTAGTTCGCGCAGCACAAATGCACGCGATTTGAGATGTCCCAGTTCATGGAGCCCGTGCAACCGTTGCCGTACGTATTGACGTAGTCCCAATCTTTCCAGTGAGCGGCGATGATCCCGCCGTCTGTCGGATAACCGCTACCACAGAAGTTCGCACAAAAACGGCAGCCTTTCGCAGTTGCGGCGACCGACATACCGCAACTAGAAAGCGTCGCGGTTGAACCCGTGACTGTCGCATTTACCGCGACAGGAATTTTGATCTGAATCTGATTTGGTCCGCTAACGGACTTCGTCGTTTGAATCGAAGCCACGAAGTTAGCCGAATACGAGCCCGGGCTGATGTAGGTCACATTCTTCAATTGGGCCGAAACCAACTTCACGTTTTCAACACCTGCTGTGTTCACAAGTGGATCAGGCATTGTCGCCGTCGCACAAACGCCCGGGGTTACAAACGAGTAACGCCCCAGCTGCGAAGGCGTTGCGCCCCCAATGGTGATTCCAGGCGCTCCAGGCGTTGCCGGAAAGCTCGCCGAACCTTGGAACATGCATTTGCAGTTGTTGCTGTCCGTGAATACCTGATTCGTTAGGACACTTTCGATCTGACTGCGACGCAATTGAAACTCGAGGAAGTTGTTCGCCTTCACCTGATTCTGCTGCATCGTCATCATCGCAAGAATCGAGACGCCCATAATCCCCGTGACCACGACAATCTCAATCAGAGTCATCCCGCGCGAGTCGCGCAGTTTACGGCAAAGCTGATTCTTGAACTGCAAAACGAGATGTCTCATGCCTCGATTTTACGTGACTCGTCTCAGATTTCACAACTCTCCCGTTGTCGCCATCTTCGATCGAGACACCTGAACTCGCAAACAATGTGGAATCAACCCCTCCAAGCACCGCAGGGAGTGAGCAAGCCTGCGAACGACAAATCTGCGGAGCGGATTTTTAACGAAAAAGATTACCCGCGGAGCGATAGTAGACGAACCGCTGAGCTCGGGTGTTGAAGTGCCCGTTCAGTGGCGGGAGCCTAAATTTGATTTAGCCGAGCTGGCAAGACTTCGGTGGATTCAAGGGTTGACGTATGAAGAGATCGGTCGGAGGCTCGGGAAATCAAAGAACGCGATGGTTCTTCAGTGCGGAGTCATCTGAAAGAAGAACTTTAATGTCGGTCTGTCGGCGGAGGAACTTCGGAAAGTGCTGAAGGCCGCTCGCTAGTTCAATGGTGGTTGAGATATCTCGAGCGGCTGTCCGCTCGAGTGACCAGTATCATTATTCGCTTTCAGGTCTCGCTTGGCTTCAGCCTTGTCTGATCTCAGTCCTGTTCATTTCCCGGTTTGTAGTCGAGAACTTCGCAAGCCATGTCGATGTTGGTAACTTTCTCTTTTCCACTCACCAGTCGCTTGATTGTCATGTGAATGGATGCAGGGTTGCTCGCATCGCCCGATGTAACATCCCATTTAACATCACCGACTTTGGGGCCTTTAGGCGCCTCGCAAAGACAAAAGACTTCGATTTTTTGAGTCAAATCACCGTAGCCTTCGCCCGGTTGCGCGGAAACCAAGAACTCTTGTCCGCTGATTTTCAGGGTGCCATCGTCGCCTGATAAAGCATACGTGCCAAACACGAACTCAAACTTCTTATTGGCGTCACGGCAAATTTGGTGACCAGTCGGCGCAGCAAAGGAAACAGCTGGTAAGAACATCAGAGCAAGTAAAAGTGACTTCATAAAAACTCCTGTATGATTGTTAGTTCGGATCTGCTTCAAAATAATACGCCGCAGCATTTCTGTCTGTAGCTATTTGGTAAAATTTAAATATGTTTTTTTACCTGAGGTAAATTTAAAGCTAAC
>CAJYOV010000369.1 GCA_913776405.1 Pseudobdellovibrionaceae bacterium | reverse complement strand
GTTCTTCAAAGCGAGCTCGTTCTGCTTTGATCTCATTCGACGCGACTTCACGTTCTTCATCAGCGCGGGCCGCGCGATCTTGCTGCGCTTGAAAATCTTTGGCGCGCGCTTTTGCCTCTTTCACTTCAGCTTCCATCAATTCATCTTCACTGCGTGTGAACGCGTAGGTGTTTGCAACACCGACAAGCGCCATCATGCAGACTGAAAAACCGAAGATTCCTAAGCGTTTAAGAGACATTTTCATACGCTTCTTATCGGCACATTTGACAGGATGCTTCTAGCCACAATCAAAATCAGGACTTAGAGTTTGGGGTTCGGCCCGACCAAGGGCCATGGGAGTCGTATGGATTTTGTTTTAGAGATCGCCTCGTTCCTTTTGAAAACTCTGATGGTCGTAGTCGCGATCGGAACGGTCCTGCTTTTCCTCGTCCAGGCGGTCAGCTCGGGCCGCCGCCGCATGCGCGAGGGCCTAGAAGTCGAAAAGCTGAACGATCAATACAAAAGCTTCCGCCAACAGCTTCAGTCTCGCCTTCTCGGCAAAAAAGAATTTAAGTCACTCGCGAAGTCGGCAAAGAAAGAACGTAAACTCGATGCCGCCAAGCCCCGCGAAACTCGCGCCTTCGTACTCGATTTCGACGGCGATATCCGCGCGACCGCGACCGACGATCTCCGTGAAGAAGTCACCGCGATTCTTTCGATCGCGAAACCCGGCGACGAAGTGATCTTACGCTTAGAGAGCGGCGGCGGCCTCGTGACGTCCTACGGTCTTGCTTCGTCGCAACTCGTTCGCTTCCGGGCCGCGGGCGTAAAACTCACAATCTGTGTCGATAAAATCGCTGCGAGCGGCGGCTACATGATGGCGTGCACAGCAGACCAGATTCTAGCAGCGCCCTTCGCGGTCGTCGGTTCGATCGGCGTGATCGCTCAAGTGCCGAACTTCAATAAAGTTTTAAAAAAGCACGATGTCGATTATCGTGAAGTCACTGCCGGTGAGTACAAGCGTACGATCACCATGTTCGGTGAGATCACTGAAAAGGGCCTCGAAAAGTTCCGCTCTCAGTTAGATGAGACTCACTTGCTCTTCAAAGACTTCATTCACAAAAATCGGCCGAGCCTCGATGTTCAGAAGGTTGCAACCGGCGAACATTGGTACGGCACGCAAGCTCTTGAACTTGGACTCATCGATAAAATTACGACCAGTGACGACTACGTGGTCAGTCTCTTTGATGCTCACGATGTCTACCGCGTGAAACACCATAGCAAGAAGAAGCTGGCCGATCGCTTCTCAGAATCGTTTGCGACTCTCGTTCATCAGATTGCCGTAAAGCTTTGGTCCGACGTCAACCGGTCACGATTCGGCAACTAACTTATCTGAGATAATGCTGATAACGCCGTCGTCGAGAAGCGATTTCGCTCGCGCGGGGTCATTGACCGTCCACGCAGCAACCTTAATGCCTCGATCAGCCATCGCTTCGAGGCGCCGTCCGACAATCATTGCCTGATCCATGTGAACAAGATGTGGTTTCGCAAGAAATCCGAGCCACATTCGACGAAGATAGATTTTGTTTTTCGGATCCGGCTCTTCCGTTACGAGAAGTGCTCTTGGAATTTCGGGTGCTGCTTTCCAGAGCCTACGAAGTGCTAGCGGATTAAAACTCGAAAACAGAACGCGGTCAGAGGCCCCCGCCTCGCGCACGACTCGAACCACTTCCTCTTCGATGTGGCTCTTCCCGAACGTTTCACTTGTTTTGATTTCGATATTTACCAGACGAGGACATTCAGGGTCTGTGAGCAGCGCCATCAACGACGGCGCCTGAACACGCTCACGTAAAACGTCAGCCGTTAGACTGCGCACGAGATCGGTCGATTGGCCCAAACGTTTTAAATCTTCATCATGGAAAACGATCGGATGGCGGTCCGCCGAAAGTTGAATATCACATTCAACCATCTTCGCGCCGTTAGCCTTCGCACGTCGGAACGCGGCCAAGGTATTTTCTTGAATCTCCAGTGAAGGCCGGTGACCTCGATGCGCCTGAAATTTTGGGATCGTAAGCGCTCCCTTTGGCCAGAGCATCGGTTGCCAATAGCCGATGATGCCGATAGCCCAGAGAACACCTGCGAGTGCCAACACCCATGGAAGAAGTGCGACCGCCGTATGAAGGCCGCTCGAATCGCTCACGATGCCCATCAAGACTCTAGAGATCCCGTCACCAAGCGCGTGAATTAAAAAGATATTGAGCGCCATTGCCGTTGCGCGAAGCGCCGGTCGCACGGCCCCGATAACTGCGGCATCGAGGGGGCTGATACAAAGGAACAAGCAGACATCGACAAAAAAGAGCACCACCGCGAACTTGTTAAAGTCGCGAATCGTTAAGAGATAGAAGAACAACGGAACACTCAAGATCATCGAAAGGACTGCAACCTTCAAGTAGCCATTGCCCGATCGCTTCTCGATCCGATCTGCGAGAACGCCGCCGATCACCGTTCCGATGAAACCGCCGACAACTGTCACCGCTCCAAACACGATGTTGCCGCGCTCCACTGTTACGCCTTCGAAGTAACGAACGATGTAAGTCGGCATCCAGAATGAAAGTCCGCCGACGACGAACGTGTACGCGGCGTACCCAAGAACGGCGTAAAGGAAACCACCGTTCTGAAAAAGTGATTTGTAAGCCGAGATCAGAGTCTTCACCGCCGATTCTTCTCGATCCGTCGCCTCTGGTTTAGCCGAGTGTGCGCTGACAACCAGTTCGTCTTGAGCGCCGCGATTCGGCTCGCGCAAAAACAGGAGGATGAAAGTCAGCACGACACCTGGAACACCCACGACGAAAAACGAATGTTGCCAACCCAGTCGTGGCTCCAGAATGCCGCCGAGAACGTAGCCGAGCGCACTCCCGACGGGAATTGCGCACGAATAAAGCGCGAACGCTTTCCCACGAATCGCTTTTGGAAAATGGTCCGCAAGCACGGACGGTGAAATGACCGAATACGCAGCTTCACCGAACCCGACAACAACGCGCGTGACGAACTGTCCAGGAAACGTGCGGGTGATACCCGAAAAAGCGGTTGCTCCGCTCCACAGGAAGAGACCGCCGGCCATCGTTTTAATTCGAGGGCCACGGTCCCCGATGAATCCGAAGAGCGGTGAAATCAACGTGTAGGAAAAGATGAAGGCGGACCCTAACAATCCGAGCTGAGTATCGGTAAAGCCTAAATCCTTTTGGATGGATGGCATCAGGGCAGAAAAAATATTTCGATCGATATAGTTCAAAATATTCAACGCCGTTAGCGTGAATAAAGTGACCCATCCTAGGCGCGACGTGCTGGTTTTTTCTTCAATCGGATGCTCATTCATGAACGGATCGTAACAAGCGAAAACGGCCTGTCAAACCGCTTGAGAGCCCGCCAGAAAAATGAGATTTTTGAAGCCGTTTTATGC
>CAJYOV010000368.1 GCA_913776405.1 Pseudobdellovibrionaceae bacterium | reverse complement strand
CGGTATTATTCGGAACCACTATATCGGGCGTACGTTCATCCAGCCTCAGCAGTCGATCCGCGATTTCGGCGTGAAGATTAAGCTCAACCCGCAGACCGCGATTCTGAGAGACAAACGTGTGGTCGTCATCGACGATTCACTCGTTCGTGGAACGACATCGCGAAAAATCGTGAATCTTGTGCGCGCGGCCGGGGCGAAAGAGGTCCACTTGCGAATCGCGGCCCCGCCGACGGTTGGCCCGTGTTACTACGGCGTCGATACGCCCGAAAAATCGCAGCTCATTGCGGCTAACCAGAGTCTGGAAAAGATCCGCGAATTTGTCGGCGCCGATTCTCTCAGGTATCTTTCTTTGGATGGGCTCAAAGAAGCCGTTCGAGGTGAAAAAGGCGGCTATTGCGCGGCTTGCTTCGACGGTAAATATCCAACGCCGCTCTTCGGTTTGGATCTAGACCCGAAGGGCAACATTAGGGATGAAGTCATCTAAAGCTAAAACATCGAAGCGCGGGCCTGGCTCGGGCTGGACTCCGCTTCAAAAAGGCGACCTCGTTGAGATCATTGCTCCGGGGTCTTCTTGCAAGCCAGAGGGCCTTCACGGGGGCCTTAAGTTTCTAGAGTCGTGGGGGCTTACGCCGAAGCTTCCGCACACAATTTTCGATAAAGACGTGATCTGTTCGAACACCGATGAAAATCGGTTTGATCACTTACGTGAAGCGCTCTTCTCGGAAGACTCGCGCGCCGTCTGGTGTGTGCGCGGCGGTTACGGGTCAAACCGTTTGGTTCCCGAACTTGCAAAACTAAAAAAACCCAAAGGCCCGCCGAAACTTTTTATCGGTTATTCGGATATCACAACTCTTCATACGTTTTTGAATAAGCAGTGGGGCTGGCCGACCATGCATGGCCCGATGATTGACCGCATCGGTCGTGGCTTAATTCTTCCGAAAGAACTTTCGGAACTTCATGACCTCTTCTTCGGTTTGAAAGACAGCATTACGTTTAAAGGTCTCAAGCCGATGAACGCGGCTGCGAAAAAAGCGGGCGAGATTCGCGGTGAAGTCACAGGCGGTAACATCGTCGTACTTCAAAGCACCATCGGCACGAAAGCGCCTTGGTCGACGAAGGGTAAGATCGTCTTTCTCGAAGAGATTGACGAGCGCGGTTACCGTGTTGATCGCTTGCTTGAGCACCTTCAGCAGACAGGTCACTTCGATAAAGCGAGAGCCATCGTCTTTGGTGAATTCGTCGGCGGCAAAGAAGCAGATGGAACAAATCGTATTCCTGCGATCGTGAAGCGTTTCGCTGAGCAAATGCCGATACCGGTTCTCTCAGGTCTTGAGGCAGGTCATGGCGACATGCAAAGACCCGTTCCGTTCGGTACGCCCTCGACATTGTCATTAGGCTCGCGCGGTTCGATCACGATTGCGTCAGGCGCGAAGAAGGCTTCAAGATGAGCTCGACGTTCGAGAAAAAGCTTCTAGAAAAAATCGGCGAGAGTTGGGAAGACGCCACTCCTGGTCTTTGCCTGCAAGCTTACTCGAAGGGGCGCAAGGTCGCCGATCTCGAAATCGGGAAGACGTACCCGTATTACGATCTCGCATCGCTCACGAAGATTCTTTTCACAACGACCGCGCTCATGGTTCTCAAAGATGAAAAACGGTTTCGCTTGAGCGACCCGGTTTCTCGATGGGTGCCTTGGTTTCCAGAAACTCATCCAGCTCGCATCAAAGATCTGCTCACACATTCTGCGGGCCTGACTTGGTGGTTCCCGTTCTATAAAACGCTCGAACCAAAAACGGCGAAAGTGAAAACGCCGGAAGAAGCATGGGACATCTTCCAAGTTCAATTGAAAAAGAAAATTCTCTCGGATTTCGATAAGAACGGATTCAATTTTCCGCCAGAGAAGTCAGTTTATTCAGATCTCGATTACTTCCTTCTCGGAATTGCGCTCGAGTCTATTTCCGGAACGACGCTTTACACGAATTGGGCGAACCTTCGCGATCGTCTCGAACTTGATGGTCTTGATTTCCATCGCGGCAACAAACCGATTCACGGCAAACGCGAGTACGCACCCACCGAGAAAGATTCGTGGCGCGGTCGCACGCTTCAGGGTGAAGTGCATGATGAAAACACGTATGCGCTCAAAGGTGTTGCGCCGCACGCCGGCCTCTTCGGCCCGATAGAAGACGTCAGCGGTTACGGCCTCATGCTTCGGTCCGCAATGCGCGGGCAGGGCGCTTCGATCTTTCCGTCACACGAAACCGTTCGTCTCTTCACGAAACGCTCAATCCCGCGCGCACGTGGCGACTGGGGTTTAGGTTTCGTCATGCCGTCGAAAGGCAGCTCAACCGCCGGCCCAAATTTTTCGATGAAGTCCGTCGGTCACACCGGCTTCACCGGCACCTCACTCTGGTACGACCCCGATCGCGACCTCCTCGTCACGATCCTCTCAAACCGCGTCGTTTGCGTTATTCAGTAAGTTGATAATGACTTGCGACACTTGATAGCCACGACCGAAGGCAGTCAAGTCCGTCGGCAGGTCTGAATACAGGCGCACACCATTCGACTTCGATCGTTCGCTCGAAATTGCGATACTGTCTTCGACGATTTCGTTCAAAGAGAACTCGCTCATCGGATCGCTTGATTCTTCTCGACTGAAATAACGTAGGCCGCGCGTAATCTTCGAGATGCGTTGAGCGTGATGCTGAATCTTTTTGACCGAATCGACAAGGCTCGGGTCTTCGATACGCATTTCGAGTAAGGATGCTCGCGCCAAGATGACCGTAAGAGGGTTGTTGATTTCATGCGCGATGCCGGAGGCCATCTCGCCGAGAGCAGCCAAGCGTGAAGCATGAAGCGTCGTCTCGGCTTGGTCGGAATAGAAAACGCAGAGCCACGCTTGAGCGGCACCTGCTTGCCGCCGCGCTCGACCTCTCAAAAGAGGCACGGTCTCGCAGTCGGGGAGATCGACACGGAACTCAAGTTCATCGCTGTCTCGAGCCTCAAGTTTTTCGAGTTGCGCGAGGATCAAAGCTGCGAGACGTCCCGCAGGAACGCCGATCTGCTTTTGAAGATCTTCAAAAGCGAGATTAAAACGAGGCGAAGTCTCGAAGGACAGAAGCGAAGCTGGCGCTGCACTCATTGAGAGCAGCGAATTGGTCGAATCTGTAGCTCCGGCGTTCGTCATTCGATAAATCTCTTTCATTCATGCGGCGCATCTTACAGGCCGATTCCTCTTTTTCGGTTAGAAGACCAGTCTTGGAGAGGTTTTCCCGAATTCGTAATGTGGCCTAAAAAAAGCGCTTTAGGCGCGTATCAACTTCACATTCACATGGGATTCTGCGAGTTAATCGATCGACTTAACCTTTTTGAGACATTCACGAAGCACGAGAATTGTCGCGAGAACGGACCGCGAAGAAGAAATCGTAACGCGACTGAAGCCTGCAAAGCAGAAGAAATAGCGCGAGATGAGAAAAACTGTTTTCGATTTAGATTTTAAATTGATCCGCACCGATCGCCCCAGCCAGCGCGACGCTCGAAAGCGCACTCGAGCGTTTGAACTCTGGCAGCGCACATGGGCTGAAACGTTCAAAGAACTTGGCGTCGATCGTCGTTTGAATTCGGACGATTTTCTTCACCGCGAACTCGGCGGTCTTTTCGCTGGTGATAAACCGATCGGCTTCATGCTGTTTCACTTTCTCGACCTTTCGGACGTCGTCTGGCTCGAGTCCGCGTACTTCAATAACTATCCGCCCGAGATCAAGGCGCTTCACACCGAACGGCCCGAGAAAGTGATGGTGATCTCGTACATGACGCTCGAGCCTGAGTGGCGGAAGTCAGAGACGGATCTTCCGGTTTCGGAGCTGCTGACGAGTTTTGCGGTGCTCCGCTTTCTCTCGAGCGATGCAAAACGCTTGATTGGCTATTTCCGAAATAATCGTCGTACGAACGAAATGTTTTACCGTCACGGCGGCCAGCCGCTGTTGAAAGGAACATCCGCCTACAATGTCGAAGTCGACTTCGCGGAGATCTCTCGCGATCAAGCGCAATTGAGTTCGCTTGCCGGATGTGGAGAAGCGGCCCTTGAACTTTGGAATCGAAACAAACACCGACCTCTATCAGGAGAAATAAATGGATCTTCAGAAAATGAACGAGCGTATGAAGCATTCGATGGACCGAGTCGTCGAAAAGGTGAACGGCTTCGACTGGGCTAATTCGGAACTTTACGCAAAGTGGCTTGCGCAGAGCTACTACTACACTAGCTACAGCACCCGGATGCTTGCGTTTGCCGCGTCTTGGACGGACTCCACTGAGCAAGGCTATTATCGGCGCTCACTTCAACACATTCGTGAAGAGCAGGGTCACGACTTAATTGCAAAGAACGATCTTGAGAAATTAGGCGGCTCACTTTCGGAAATTCCCGAGCTGGGTGTCACGCGCTCACTCTGGGAACCTCAGTTTTTTAAAATGCAGAAAGAGCCTGCGGCCCTTCTAGGCTACATCTTATCGCTGGAAGAACTCGCTGTGAAAACCTTCGCGCCTCTTCACGGCAAGATCGCCGAGCATTATCCGAAGGAGGCCTGCCGGTTCGTGAAAGTGCATGCAGACGACGATCCAGATCACGTCGAAGAAGCGATGAAACAAATCGAAGCCTGCACCCCTGAGCAACAAGCTTCGATCTACGCCAATTACACGCAAACGTGCGATCTCTACCGCTTGATGCTCGAAGAGATCGAGAGCCATGCAAGTTGTCGCGCAACCGAAGCTTAGAATGTTTGAACCATCGATGCGCGTGTGCATCGAAAACTGCACTCGCTGCCATCAGATCTGTCTGAGCACTCTTCAACACTGTATCGAGATGGGGGGCAAGCACGCGGCGAAGCGGACAAAAATTCTAGTTCGTCAGCGAAGGTTGACTCGAGCCATTCATCGAACTCAGAGACACAAACGGCTCAGAGTGGGATTCGAGGTGAGGGCGCAGGCGGATCTTAAAAAAGTTGGAGAAATCTGAAAATACAGCTCAAGGTCTAGGTCCAGCCGCCGAAGAGTAGTCTGTCTGAACGCTGGAATCCTCGCCTAGACAGCAGGCCCGCGTCCGAGGGGTTCGAAACCCGATCAGGCTTTTTAATACCGGAGGACGTGTGCTGAGAAAAAGCCAGAGCTACCCGTTGATCGAACTTAACTTTAGCGGTGAGAGAGGACCTCCCTAAACACTAAGTTCAAGTAACTAAAACTGGTTAAACAAAAAC
>CAJYOV010000367.1 GCA_913776405.1 Pseudobdellovibrionaceae bacterium | reverse complement strand
GCCGCTTTCGGCTTCTCCGCAGTCGCGAGCTCAATTTTCGCTTGCGGTGTTGTGAGCGCCTGAACGACAGCAAGTGCTGCGCGTTCGCGTGCCGCGTGCTCTTGTGCGTAAAGAGCTTCTTCGCGCTTAATGTCTTTTACGATTTTTTCTGCGATCGGAGCAGCCGAGTTTGTGCCAGAAATCAAAATCTCGTTTGCTCGGCGTTCAATAGATGAACCGTTGAACGAATCCTCGACCGACGGCTGAGTATCCTCCATCAGGCTATCCTCCAACGCTGCGTAGGCAGGCGATGAACGATCGATCTCGATGGAAACACCTTGAGTGAAAATACGCGCTTCAGATTTTTGGGATGAGTTGGACGGAACACAGAGCGCAAACGCAACGAAGCCAAAACCCGTTGCGAGCAAGGGCGCGACTGATCTCATAAGAGATTGGCGTTTATTTTTTTGGTTCCGAAAACGATATGCCACGCTCATCCTAAGCGAGAGATTTTTGTAACGGAGATCTAAGCTACTTGTAGAGCTTATTTAGAAGGCACGAAACTCGTCAATCACGTTGCGATCTTCGCGACGATCGGCCAAGGCCTGCTTCAACCTTTCGCCTAACAATTCGGTCATCTCAGAGTCGGATCCATCCGCCTTCCAGATGCCCTTTTTCTTCACTTCACGGAAGACGCGAACGTCGATGCTGTAAGGTCGCGAGGATCCGAGAATCTTAACGACGGCGTAAGCTCTCTCATCCGCAGTTCCTTTATCGGGAGCAAACGTCTCAACGAGGAACGTGTTCGAGGTAAGTTCGCGACCGTTCGCACTCTCTTTCCGAACACCTTGCGGGATGTTAGCAACAACGACGGTCTTAGTGGCATTGTATGAAAGCATGACGTTGTTAATCGTCGCCGCAGTCGTACAACCGCTTAAGATTACGGAGCTAATTATAAACAAGAAGAACAAGGTCGCAGCTTGGATAGCCAAGACAGCCCGCGATTTCGAGGGCCGAGTGAGTATCCAAACTGGGCTTTCGTAGGTTGAGCGCGCCATTACTTAACGAATTTTTCCGCGTCTTTCAGGAAGGTTTGGATACCCGCATCTGTGAGCGGATGGCTACCCATTTGCTTCATAACTTTAAGTGGGCACGTCATGATGTCCGCGCCGATCAAAGCTGATTGAAGGATGTGGATGGGGTGACGAACTGACGCGACCAGAATTTCTGTCTCATAGCCGTAGTTGTCGTAGATCTCACGACACTGCTCAATGAGCTGCATGCCATCGGTTGAAATATCATCGAGGCGCCCGACGAAAGGCGAGCACATCGTTGCGCCTGCTTTTGCGGCGAGAAGAGCCTGAAGCGGCGAGAACACGAGAGTGACGTTCGTTTTAATGCCTTCTGCAGAGAATTTGCGAACCGCAACCATCCCTTCTTCGCACATTGGAACCTTAACGACGATGTTGCTCGCGATCTTCGCAAGCTCACGACCTTCCGCGTACATCTTGTCGGCTTGAAGGCTCAAGACCTCTGCCGAAACCGGACCGCTCACTTCTTTACAGATTTCAGCGATGAGTTCTTCGTGTTTACGACCCATCTTCGCGACGAGAGTTGGATTCGTTGTAACTCCATCGACCCAGCCCCGTGCGTTGGCTTCACGAATCTCATTGATGTCTGCTGTGTCGATAAAGAATTTCATCGCGCTAGTTCCTTTAAAGTTCGAGTGGCGGAGGAGAACTGCGTTCTCTCACGTGTGAACAAAACGTACTGACGTCTGACGATTGAATCAAGTCTTCGTCGGAAGACTTAGCATGTCATTGAGTGTGTACTGGCCGGCCGGCTGTTGAAGGAGCCACTGAGCTGCTTTCATCGCGCCTCGGGCAAAAACGCGGCGGTTCATCGCATTGTGCTCAAGGGTCAACGTCTCTTCTTCACCCATCGCCCAAATGCGATGAATGCCGAAAATACCGCCACCGCGAATAGCGAGCGGTTCTGGTGCTTCTTGGCCAACCGCTGCCTCTAGCGTCTCTTGAAGGAAGAGGGCCGTGCCGCTTGGTTTGTCTTTTTTCCGCGAGTGATGAAGCTCTTCGATTTGAAACTCGAAGCCCGAAAGATGCTTAAGCTCAGACAGCATTCGAGAAAGTACGGCAACACCCAAGCTCATGTTGGGAGCCCAAAGCACCGGAATCGACCTCCCGGCCTCTGCAAACTTTGCTTTCAATTCGTTCGAGATGCCAGTGACGCCGCTTACAAGTGGCGTTTCATTTTTCATGCACCACGCGATTACGCCAGCCGTCAGCTCTGGCAACGAGAAGTCGATCACGAGTGAAACCTGTTTTGGATCGAGCTTTTCAACCTGATCGACCACAGTGACGCCGCCGACCTGTTTTCCGCTCCGGCCAACACCGCTTGAAACGTCGAAGCCGTGTTCGTTAGCGAGCGCTCAAAGTTCTGCGCCCATGC
>CAJYOV010000366.1 GCA_913776405.1 Pseudobdellovibrionaceae bacterium | reverse complement strand
AATGCTTGAGCATCGAGGCACCAGCAGAAACCGTCGGTTTCAGCCGATAACGTGAGGTCTGAGGGGTTCGCGTCAATCAATGCGGCCTCCCCGTAGGTTGTGCCGGGATCGCAGACTAGTACCCGCTGGGTTTGCGAAAATGGCGTGATGACACCATTCGCTCCGGCTTGTGATCTTACTCCAACGGCTGAACCTTCAACGAAAATGAGAAGAGACGTTTGGATCTCGCCGACATCGATCAGGATTTCGCCCGCGATAAAATCGCGCGCCCAAACCAGTTCAGCGAGTCGCTCGAGGGCACTTCTGTCGTTCATGGCCCGAAACATCGGCGAGGTCTGAAGAGAAGCTAGAGGCTCAGGTTTTAGAGATTGAAGTGCGCGAAGTTTCAGCTGCGACATGGTAGGCACTCTTCGTCATTTTGAGACATGGCCTTGAGTCGTAAGCCTTAAATCTGGACGCAGCGTTTACACCAGCCGTACGTCGCAGCGGCCTTGCGAGTCCTGTGGTAGACTCCGCCTGGTATGAATTCTTTAAAGCTTGCGACCTGGAATGTGAATGGACTGCGCTCAGTTCATAAGAAGAACTTTTTAGATTGGTTCGTAAAGGAGGCGTCCGACATCGTCTGCCTTCAAGAAATCAAAGTCGGGCACGAGCAAGTCGAAGAAGACGAGACGCTCTTGCATCCAGGCGGCGCCTTTTCGCACTGGCACTTCGCAGAAAAGCCGGGCTACTCGGGTCTCGTGATTTATTCCAAGAAAGAGCCTCTCGCGATCCGTGCAGGGCTCGGCAAACAAGAGTTCGATAGTGAAGGCCGATGGTTAGAAGCGGACTTTAAACTTTCGGATTTCAATCCTGGGCAAGACGGTGAGATCACCGTGATCAATTCGTATTGGCCAAACTCACAGCGCGAACACCAGCGCCTTCCTTACAAGTTGGCATTCTGTGCAGCGGCTGAAGAGCGGTTGCAGAGTCTGCGCGCTCAGGGCAGAGAGGTTTACATCTGCGGCGACTTCAATATCGCGCACAAAGAGATCGATTTAAAAAATCCGAAAACCAACACCAAGAATGCGGGTTTCCTACCAGAGGAACGCGCTTGGATGGACAGATTCGTCGATCTCGGTTGGGTCGACGCTTTTAGAGAATTTGAAAAAGGCGGCGACAAGTACACGTGGTGGAGCTATCGCCCTGGAGTTCGCGAAAAGAACGTCGGTTGGCGCCTCGACTACTTCTTCACGAATCCTGAAACGAAAGGGCGGCTCTTAAAAACGGAACACGCGCCGGACGTTTATGGATCAGATCACTGTCCTGTGCGGCTGACTTTAAAGCCTTGAAAATCGTCGAGACCGATCACTTCGCCTTGAGCGGCGCTAGCCGATTCTTGCACCGTGAAAAGGCTCGACTTCAACTCTTCTTCAAGAAATGGATCATCGTTCGTCTTTGACGCTTTCATGCGTTCTAGAGATTCGCGAGCGATCATGAGGTCTTGGTCGAAATTCTTAAGAGCTTCCTGAAGGCGAGTGCGATCCGCTTGAGAGAGTGATTTCATCTCGGCAATCATCTCAGCGCGTTCGGTCAGGCCGTCCAACAATTCTTGGAAGGTGCGAACTTGGCGAGTCGCGAATTTTTCGAGTTTCGTTTCTGCGCGGGGTGCTTCTTGAATCGCGCGAGCGGTTACCTTTTTAACGATTGCTTCGTTGAGCTTCACTTGCTCTTTGAAGGAAGGCGCTTGCGCTGCAGGTTCTTGATCGCGGCTCTGAGCCAAATTTCCCGCAAGAGCGATCGAGAGTGATGGGCCAACGATCAGTGTTAAGCGAAGCGACTCTTTGAAGCGGTGGATTGTCATGGCTGAAGTTCCTTTCCATGGAAACTTTTGGCGAGTGAGCAAAACCAGTGTCGCGAATGGGAGTGAGAAATGCTTACGCGCATTCGTTTAGAGAGTGTTTAGAAAATGAGGCAAACTGGACCGCCTTCTGTGGCGGAGTTGGGAACAATTCGCTGGACGTCGTCTCTAAGATGAGAAGAAGGAGGGGTTATGAAACTCTTGTCGATGATACCGGGGCTGATGTTCGTTCCTCTTGTGGTGTCCGCATCTCTTTCAACTTCAACGTCGGGTTCCTTCAGCTCATCCAACGGTTTGCAAGCGTTGTCGCCGACGAAAGTCCAGAGCGTTGTACGGCGAGTGGCATCGACGGCTGAGCGCAAAATTGCCGACCGTTCAGGTGAGCTCTTGATTCAGCGACGATTGAGAATCGAACGCCTTCTCATCTCACTCGATAAGGCGGCATCGGTCGCGATCCAAATGCATCCGCAAAATTCGCAACGACTTGAGCCTGTGATCGTTGATCTAGCGGAACAGACCTTGAATCTCGTCGGCAGTTCTGAAATTCAAAACGTGAAAACCGACTCCGAGTTGGACCGACTCGAAACAACTGTCGGTGAATTGGTGAGCGCGATGAATAAAATGATCGAACCGGAAATGAGTCTTTGAAGTTAGCCCTTTACCCAGCCGGTGATCGACAATTGAAGTGCCTTCTCAGCGGGAAGCGCTGTTTCGCGCACTTTGTTTTTCGCAACCAAAACGGTGAAGCCACCGACTCCATACGAGAACGGTAGAAAGACTGCTACGTGATCGGGCGGAATTGTGCCTTCAGGCAAATCCGTAAACGTGTCGCGCGTGATCAAGCCCATTGTTTCGACATCACCCATGCGCACCATTACGACTCGCTGCAGATTGGAGTGTTCCTTTTTCGCGACCATTTGAGTGACGTCGCGCCGCGGCGAATAGATGTTTTTGATGACTGGGACGCGCTCGAGCTGTGCCTCGAGGAAGGCGACGAAGCGGTTTGTCAGGAAGTTGTTGACCGCAAGACCCACCAAAAAGATGACGACGATTGCTAAAAAAACGCCCGCTCCCGGAAAGTAAAAAGCGTCTGGAATGATTTGCCGGAGCGGTTCTCCAAACATCCACTCGGCTCGCGTTGCGACCCAAATTAGCAACGCGAGCGTCAGCGTAATGGGCAGAAGTGTGATCAGACCCTTGATGAAAACACGAGAAAGAAAAGCCATGATCCCCCTTCAAAAACTCAGAATCGGAAGGCGCGGTGTCGGTGCGAGTCCAGGTCTAAGCACAGCACGAAGCGGCAAACTTTTGAAGAGACCTACAAAAAAATGTTTGCTTTCCCCAAGGCCATATTTACGATTGATCACACAAAGACAGCTCGAAGCGCTTTTGCTTCGACCCTAAGGAGATCTTATGAAAATGTTCGCTACACTCGCAGTTGCTGCACTCGTTGCTGCTCCAGTTCTCGCACAAGCTAATGAGCCAGCTGCAGCGCCTGCTGCACCAGCTGCTGCTGAAGCTGCTCACACTGAGACAGCTACAACAACTGAAACAAAAACAACTAAGAAAACTGCTAAGAAAGCAAAAGCAGCTAAAAAAGGCGCAGCTCACGGCGAAGCTGGCCACGAGCACGCTGAAGGCGAAATGGCTCACTAATTTCTGCTTTCAGGCGGAAATTATGGGAAGGCTGGGGGGCAACTCTCAGCCTTTTTTTATTTCGAACGCGCTGCGCGCTTCGCACGTTCTTGCCTTGCGAGTTGATCCGGTTGGGGGATTTGCTGCAGACTGAAGTCGGTTTTTTTAAGTAGGGCGGGAGGTCGAGTGCGTACTTTCATTTTGAGATTTAAGACGGGTGTCGTCGCTATCGCGACTGTGCTAGCTAGTACTTCGATGCTTTTACCAACTCAGGGCTGGGCACAAGAGTCATCGGACAATCAACGCCTTCGCATCGACATCGGAGCTTCGACCGGAAATCGCAACGGCTCGACTTACACGGAAGCGAACGTCGGTATTAACCTTCTCGCGACGAAGAACATCACTTGGCGAAATTCGCTCTTCGGCCGTTTTCAGAGTGGATCCAAAGAAGTCTACGGGATCGATACTTCGATTCGCGGCGTGCTTGAGACGGGTGATTATCGAAATGGATTGAGTCTTTTCGTTGCACCTGGGTATCGCTTTACGACTGAGTCGAGCGTCGATCCGGCGCCGTTCGGTGAAGCCGGTTTGACTGTCCGCGCGGGCGGCATCTCGATTGGCGGCGGTATCAAGACGATCTTTAACGAATGGGTGAAGAACGGCGTCGAGAACGACACGCAGTACTTTGTTACTCTTGGTGGCGGGTTCGGAGTATGACGCCTGGGTCGACTCGCTCGGCTGGTGCCGCAAAGCTCGCAACGCGCTTCGTCCGCGCTGTCAGTTTCGCGGCGGCACACCGCTATGCCTCGCCAAATCTTACGGACGAAGAGAATCGCAAAGCCTTTGGCTCGCTCTACCGCGAAGAAGGTTTCGGCCACAACTTCCTGATTGAAGCGCACTTCGACGGCGAGATCGATCCGCTCTCGGGCATGATCGTCAACCTCGTCGATGTTGATCGTTGGCTGAAAGACGTCGCCGCACGCTTCGACCACAAGCACTTAAACGAAATTCCTGAATTCGCAGGCGTTGCGCCCACCCCCGAGCGTCTCGCACAGAAGTTCTACGAGCTCTTAAACGTTCACGTCGAAGCCCACCGCGCATTACCGCCTGAGAAGCGCCTCGGCGGCTCAGGTCGCGTGCACCTCGCGAAGGTGCGTGTCTACGAAGGCGAAGACACCTGGATCGACTACGGCGCTTGAGCGCGCGTGGAGCTCGTGAGCCGACTGCTAGAGTGGTTAAAAGCAGGTTTTGTCAGTAAATGACTGGCGGCATGGATCTTTTGCGTTTGCTTCTCTCGACTCATGATCGGAGAGTATGCGAAGCCCGACGGCGCTAACGCAATGCTTCGCCAACTTGAAGAATAGCTGCGTCATTTAATCCGGCCTGACTGCGGCTCATCCGGCTTATTAAGCCGCCAACGCTTCAACAGGTGAGATTTCGCGATCTGTTTCGAGTCTCCATTTATAACGCACCCGTTCGGCAACGTTGCCGAACGCGTGCGTTATAAGTCTAATGAGATTACACGGCTCCTGATTGCAACGGTTAGCAGCGGAATTAACTCAAAATATGCAAGCCTCAGCCGGCCGATGCTAGTCCCCGGGTAAACTTGCGCGAGGCCTAATCGACTTGCGTGAGTCGTAGATAAGTTTCGCGACCATCACCCAATTCATGCGCACGCCGTTCAACTCAGCGCAAGCCACGCATTTCATGCGCACGTCACGCAGCTCACGCGATCCCACGCGACTACTGCGACCCTACGCGACCCACGCAACCAACCTCCGGAGCTAGCCCGACAAAACCACCTGCAGCCGCAGCCGCCGCACCCGCAGCCGCC